>NZ_JALJRO010000049.1:0-2091 GCF_024519635.1 Pseudomonas sp. Pse1 | reverse complement strand
CGGCCGGCACCGCGATGACCGTGACCTTGAGCAATGGCTCGGTCATTGTGATTGAGGCCGGTAAAACTACCGGCACTGTCGTTGTCGACACCCCTGCCAATGATGTGTACGTCAATGGCTCCACCGTCAGCACCTCCATTACCGGCACTACCGGCGGCAACTTTGAAAATCTGGTGCCAAGCACTGCTCCTGCTGTCACTACTATCAGCGACTCGCTGGATGCTACCGGTCTGACCTTGACCGCTACCAGCGCTATTACCGAAGGCGGCCAGATCACCTACACCGCGAACTTGACCAATCCAGCCGGCACGGCGATGACCGTGACCTTGAGCAATGGCTCGGTCATCGTCATTGAAGCGGGCAAGACTTCCGGCACCGTCGTCGTCGATACCCCGGCCAACGATGTGTACGTCAATGGCAGCACTGTCAGCACCACCATCACTGGCACTACCGGCGGCAACTTTGAAAATCTGGTGCCAAGCACTGCTCCTGCTGTCACTACTATCAGCGACTCGCTGGATGCTACCGGTCTGACCTTGACCGCTACCAGCGCTATCACCGAAGGCGGCTCGATCACCTACACCGCGACCCTGACCAACCCGGCTGGCACGCCGATGACTGTGACCTTGAGCAATGGCTCGGTCATTGTGATTGAAGCGGGCAAAACCACCGGCACCGTGGTGGTCGATACCCCAGCCAACGATGTCTACGTCAACGGCTCCACCGTCAGTACGACGATTACCGGCACCACCGGCGGTAATTTCGAGAACCTGGTGCCTAGCACCACACCGGCTGTCACCACTATCAGTGATTCGCTGGACGCAACTGGCCTGACCTTGACCGCTACGGGTGCTATCACCGAAGGCGGCTCGATCACCTACACCGCCACGCTGACCAATCCTGCTGGTACCACGATGACCGTGACCTTGAGCAATGGCTCGGTCATTGTGATTGAAGCGGGCAAAACTACCGGCACCGTGGTCGTCGATACCCCAGCCAATGATGTTTACGTTAATGGTTCCACCGTCAGTACGACGATTACCGGCACCACCGGCGGTAATTTCGAGAACCTGGTGCCTAGCACCACGCCTGCGGTTACCACCATCAGCGACTCGCTCGACGTCGTGACAGTCAGCATTGCCGGTAACGGCGACGTATTCGAAAACGCCAACCCAACCTTCACCATCACCCTCAACCAGGCGTTGAAGGATGATTTGACCGTCAAGCTGAGCAACGGTGGCACGGTTACCGTCAAAGCCGGTGATACCAGCGCGATCTATACCGCACCGATCCAAGGCGACGACGTCTACAAAGACGGCGGCCCGCTGAGCCTGACCGTCACCGATGCCTCTGTGCCAGGCAAGGTCTTCGAAGACCTGCAACTGAGCAAAGAACCGGGCGTGGTGCAGATCAACGACACCACCGACACCGTCACTGTCAGCATTGCTGGCAATGGTCCAGTGTTTGAAAACGCCAATCCAACCTTCACCATCACCCTCAACCAGGCGTTGAAGGATGATCTGACCGTCAAACTCAGCAACGGCGGCACCGTCACCGTCAAAGCCGGTGATACCAGCGCGATCTACACCGCGCCAATCCAGGGCGATGACATCTACAAAGACGGCGGCCCGCTGAGCCTGACCGTCACCGATGCCTCTGTGCCAGGCAAGGTCTTCGAAGACCTGCAGTTGAGCAAAGAACCGGGCGTGGTGCAGATCAATGACACCACAGATACCGTCACCGTCAGCATCGCTGGCAATGGCGACGTATTCGAAAACGCCAATCCAACCTTCACCATCACCCTCAACCAGGCGTTGAAGGATGATCTGACCGTCAAACTCAGCAACGGTGGCACCGTCACTGTTAAAGCTGGCGAGACTTCGGCGATCTACACCGCGCCAATCCAGGGCGATGACGTCTACAAAGACGGCGGCCCGCTGAGCCTGACCGTCACCGATGCTTCTGTGCCAGGCAAGGTCTTCGAAGACCTGCAGCTGAGCAAAGAACCGGGCGTGGTGCAGATCAACGACACCACGGACACCGTGACCGTCAGCATCGCTGGCAATGGTCCTGTGTTCGAAAACGCCAATC
>NZ_JALJRO010000048.1:0-2189 GCF_024519635.1 Pseudomonas sp. Pse1 | reverse complement strand
ATGAGACCCGGGCGATCGACAGCGGAATCGACACCAGGAAGCCAATGAAGATCGAGGCACTGAGCAGCCACAGGGTCATGGCCAGCCCGGTAATGTGGTAGCCGTCGCTGTAGAAGAACGGTTTCCAGTATTCCTGCATCAGCTCAATCATCGAACCGCCTCCCGGGAACCCGCCGCGTAATGTTGTTCAAGCCAGCGCAGTACAACGTTGGACGCACTGGTAATCACCAGGTAGATCAGCGCCGCCAGCACCAGGAAAAAGAACAGTTGGTAAGTGCTCTTTCCGGCATCCTGGGCGGCCTTGACCAGGTCGGCAAGACCAATGATCGACACCAGCGCGGTAGCCTTGAGAATCACCATCCAGTTGTTGCCAATACCCGGCAGGGCAAAGCGCATCATCTGCGGGAAGACCACGAAACGAAAACGCTGGGCCCGGCTCAAACCATAGGCCGTGGCCGCTTCCATCTGCCCGCGCGGGACGGCGAGGATCGCGCCGCGAAAGGTTTCGGTGAAATAAGCGCCGTAAATAAAGCCCAAGGTGATGATGCCTGCACCGAACGGATTGATTTCGATGTATTCCCAGTCCATGGCGACGGTGAAACTGGTCAGCCAGGTTTGCAGACTGTAGAAAATCAGCAGCATCAGCACCAGGTCGGGAACGCCGCGAATCAGCGTAGTGTAGAGCTGGGCGGGAATGCGCAGAATCTTGAGACTGGACAGCTTGGCGCTGGCCCCGATCAGACCGAGCAGCACGCTCAGCAACAGTGAGAGAATTGAGAGCTTGACGGTCATCCAGGTGCCTTCCAGCAACAGAGGGCCGAAGCCCTTCAAGCTGAATGCGGAAAGCCCGAGTGTCTGTAAGAGAGTGTCGAACATAATTCACAGGACCCATAGCTATGAAAAGCGCCCTCCTCAAGGAAGGGCGCGGGAGCGTTATTTGCCGCTGTAGAGATTCAGGTCGCCGAAGTGTTTCTTCTGGATCGAAGCGTAAGTGCCGTCATCGTGCAGCGCCTGGATGCCTTTGTTGATCAGCGCCTTGAGTTCGGCATTGCCCTTGGCGATGCCCACTGCGGTTTTCGCCGGCAGCAATTCGCTGTCCACTGGTTTGCTGACCTCGAAATCACCCCCTTGTGGCGATTTCAGGAAACCCAGTTCAGCTTGCAGCATGTCCTGGATCGACGCGTCGAGACGGCCGGACACCAAGTCGGCATACACCTGGTCCTGATTGGCGTAGGCCTGGGTTTCTACTCCCGCCTTATCCAGCACCTGCTTGGCGTACGCCTCCTGAATAGTGCCCTGCTCGTAGCCAACTTTCTTGCCCTTGAGCGCTGCCGGATCAACCCCCAGGTTGGCGCCTTTCCTGTAGACCAGACCGGTCGGCCCGGAGAACAACTCAGTGGAGAAGTCGATCACTTTTTCCCGGGCCGCAGTGACGGTCATCGATGAGATCACACCGTCGAACTTGTTGGCCTTCAGACCCGGAATGGTCCCATCGAAATCGCTTTCGACCCACTTGCACTTGACCTTCAGCTCGGCGCAGATCGCATTACCTAGATCGATGTCGAAACCCACCAGGCTGCCGTCCGCGGCTTTGGATTCGAACGGCGCGTAGGACGGATCAACGCCAAAACGCAGCTCCTTGTACTCCTTGGCCAAAGCGGCACCGGCGGCCATACACAGGGTCAGTGCAGAAAGGGTCAGCAATGTTCTTTTCATTATTATCAATTCCTAAAACCGCTACGGGCGCTTGTGGCGCATGGGTACTGTGGCGTGCAAGGCTGTTGCGAAGTCATCCGGCGTAGAAACACCTACACACATAGATTTACTTGTACGTACAAGCATATGCAATCCATCAGCCAACTCGCGTTTGTCGCCTGTAGGAATCAGGCACAAGCCCGCAATTACGGGGGTTTAGAAAGGAAAGAGCAGCGCATGCCGTCGTCTGCACTTAGGTTACCGGCTGTTACCTTGAGGGAAATTCGCCTCGTATTGGTGCGTCCGGTAACAACTCGCAACGTCATCGACGCAGGGAAATGGCAAAGCCCGCTCGGTCGGGCCGGGAGGCGAATCGGGTTGGGGGATAAAAATCGCACAAACAAAAACGCCGCTCAGTGAGCGGCGTTTTTGATGAATATGGAGCGGGAAACGAGACTCGAACTCGCGACCCCGACCTTGGCAAGGTCGTGCTC
>NZ_JALJRO010000047.1:0-2789 GCF_024519635.1 Pseudomonas sp. Pse1 | reverse complement strand
ATCCAACCTTCACCATCACCCTCAACCAGGCGTTGAAGGATGATTTGACCGTCAAGTTGAGCAATGGCGGTACGGTTACCGTCAAAGCCGGTGATACCAGCGCGATCTACACCGCACCGATCCAAGGCGACGACGTCTACAAAGATGGCGGTCCGCTGAGCCTGACCGTCACCGACGCGAGCGTGCCAGGCAAGGTCTTCGAAGATCTGCAACTGAGCAAAGAACCGGGCGTGGTGCAGATCAACGACACCACAGATACCGTCACCGTGAGCATCGCTGGCAATGGTCCAGTGTTTGAAAACGCGAATCCAACCTTCACTGTCAGCATCAACCAGGCGTTGAAGGATGATCTGACCGTCAAACTCAGCAACGGTGGCACCGTCACCGTCAAAGCCGGTGATACTTCGGCGATCTATACCGCGCCAGTCCAGGGAGACGACGTCTACAAAGATGGCGGCCCGCTGAGCCTGACCGTCACCGATGCTTCTGTGCCAGGCAAGGTCTTCGAAGACCTGCAACTGAGCAAAGAGCCAGGCGTGGTGCAGATCAATGACACCACCGACACCGTGACCGTCAGCATCGCTGGCAATGGTCCAGTGTTCGAAAACGCCAACCCAACCTTCACTGTCAGCATCAACCAGGCGTTGAAGGATGACCTCACCGTCAAGCTGAGCAACGGCGGCACGGTTACCGTTAAAGCCGGTGATACCAGCGCGATCTATACCGCCCCAGTTCAAGGCGACGACGTCTACAAAGACGGCGGCCCGCTGAGCGTTACTATCGACAGCGCAACCGTGAAGGATCAGGTCTTCGAAGACCTGCAGTTGAGCAAAGAACCAGGTGTCGTACAGATCAATGACACCACCGACACTGTGACCGTCAGCATCGCCGGTAACGGCGACGTATTCGAAAACGCCAACCCAACCTTCACCATCACCCTCAACCAGGCGTTGAAGGACGATCTGACCGTCAAACTCAGCAACGGCGGCACCGTCACCGTCAAAGCCGGTGAGACTTCGGCGATCTATACCGCACCGATCCAGGGCGACGACGTCTACAAAGACGGCGGTCCGCTGAGCGTCACCATCGACAGCGCAACCGTGAAGGACCAGGTCTTCGAAGACCTGCAACTGAGCAAAGAGCCAGGCGTGGTGCAGATCAATGACACCACCGACACCGTGACCGTCAGCATCGCTGGCAATGGTCCAGTGTTCGAAAACGCCAACCCAACCTTCACTGTCAGCATCAACCAGGCGTTGAAGGATGATTTGACCGTCAAACTCAGCAACGGTGGCACCGTCACCGTCAAAGCCGGTGATACCAGCGCGATCTATACCGCGCCAGTCCAGGGCGACGACGTCTACAAAGACGGCGGTCCGCTGAGCGTCACCATCACCGAAGCGACTGTTAAGGACCAGGTCTTCGAAGACCTGCAACTGAGCAAAGAACCGGGCGTGGTGCAGATCAATGACACCACCGACACTGTGACCGTCAGCATCGCCGGTAATGGCGACGTATTCGAAAACGCCAACCCAACCTTCACTGTCAGCATCAACCAGGCGTTGAAGGATGACCTCACCGTCAAACTCAGCAACGGCGGCACCGTCACCGTTAAAGCCGGTGATACCAGCGCGATCTACACCGCGCCAATCCAGGGCGACGACGTCTACAAAGACGGCGGTCCGCTGAGCGTCACCATCGACAGCGCAACCGTGAAGGATCAGGTCTTCGAAGACCTGCAGTTGAGCAAAGAACCAGGTGTCGTACAGATCAATGACACCACCGACACCGTGACCGTCAGCATCGCCGGTAACGGTCCTGTGTTCGAAAACGCCAACCCGACGTTCACCGTCAGCATCAACCAGGCGTTGAAGGATGATTTGACCGTCAAACTCAGCAACGGCGGCACCGTCACCGTTAAAGCCGGTGATACCAGCGCGATCTACACCGCACCGATCCAAGGCGACGACGTCTACAAAGACGGCGGCCCGCTGAGCCTGACCGTCACCGATGCTTCTGTGCCAGGCAAGGTCTTCGAAGACCTACAACTGAGCAAAGACCCAGGCGTGGTGCAAATCAACGACACCACGGACACCGTGACCGTCAGCATCGCTGGCAATGGTCCTGTGTTCGAAAACGCCAACCCGACGTTCACTGTCAGCATCAACAGAGCTCTCGCCGACGACTTGACCATCAAGCTGAGCAATGGCGGTACGGTTACCGTCAAAGCCGGTGATACCAGCGCGATCTATACCGCGCCAGTCCAGGGAGACGACGTCTACAAAGACGGCGGTCCGCTGAGCGTTACCATCACCGAAGCGACTGTTAAGGATCAGGTCTTCGAAGACCTGCAACTGAGCAAAGAACCAGGTGTCGTACAGATCAATGACACCACCGACACTGTGACCGTCAGCATCGCCGGTAACGGCGACGTATTCGAAAACGCCAACCCAACCTTCACCATCACCCTCAACCAGGCGTTGAAGGATGATCTGACCGTCAAGTTGAGCAACGGCGGCACCGTCACCGTCAAAGCCGGTGAGACTTCGGCGACCTATACCGCACCGATCCAGGGCGATGACGTCTACAAAGATGGCGGCCCGCTGAGCCTGACCGTCACCGATGCTTCTGTGCCAGGCAAGGTCTTCGAAGACCTGCAACTGAGCAAAGAACCAGGTGTCGTGCAGATCAACGACACCACCGACACCGTGACAGTCAGCATCGCTGGCAATGGTCCTGTGTTCGAAAACGCCAATCCGACCTTCACCATCACCCTCAACCAGGCGTTG
>NZ_JALJRO010000046.1:0-3380 GCF_024519635.1 Pseudomonas sp. Pse1 | reverse complement strand
AAAACAAAACCCCTACCTGCATTCGCAGATAGGGGTTTCGGAATTTAATCTTGACGATGACCTACTCTCACATGGGGAAACCCCACACTACCATCGGCGATGCATCGTTTCACTGCTGAGTTCGGGATGGGATCAGGTGGTTCCAATGCTCTATGGTCGTCAAGAAATTCGGGTACCGAACCGTCTTTCGACGCTTCAGCAAATCGGGTATGTGATCAATTTGTGTACTGCAAACTTTCGGTGTCTTCGTCTTCATACACCGCAATCTGATGCTCTTTCGAGTAGTCAAATTGCTTGGGTGTTATATGGTCAAGCCTCACGGGCAATTAGTATTGGTTAGCTCAACGCCTCACAGCGCTTACACACCCAACCTATCAACGTCGTAGTCTTCGACGGCCCTTCAGGGAACTCAAGGTTCCAGTGAGATCTCATCTTGAGGCTAGTTTCCCGCTTAGATGCTTTCAGCGGTTATCTATTCCGAACATAGCTACCCGGCAATGCCACTGGCGTGACAACCGGAACACCAGAGGTTCGTCCACTCCGGTCCTCTCGTACTAGGAGCAGCCCCTCTCAAATCTCAAACGTCCACGGCAGATAGGGACCGAACTGTCTCACGACGTTCTAAACCCAGCTCGCGTACCACTTTAAATGGCGAACAGCCATACCCTTGGGACCGGCTTCAGCCCCAGGATGTGATGAGCCGACATCGAGGTGCCAAACACCGCCGTCGATATGAACTCTTGGGCGGTATCAGCCTGTTATCCCCGGAGTACCTTTTATCCGTTGAGCGATGGCCCTTCCATACAGAACCACCGGATCACTAAGACCTACTTTCGTACCTGCTCGACGTGTCTGTCTCGCAGTCAAGCGCGCTTTTGCCTTTATACTCTACGACCGATTTCCGACCGGTCTGAGCGCACCTTCGTACTCCTCCGTTACTCTTTAGGAGGAGACCGCCCCAGTCAAACTACCCACCATACACTGTCCTCGATCCGGATAACGGACCTGAGTTAGAACCTCAAAGTTGCCAGGGTGGTATTTCAAGGATGGCTCCACGCAGACTGGCGTCCACGCTTCAAAGCCTCCCACCTATCCTACACAAGCAAATTCAAAGTCCAGTGCAAAGCTATAGTAAAGGTTCACGGGGTCTTTCCGTCTAGCCGCGGATACACTGCATCTTCACAGCGATTTCAATTTCACTGAGTCTCGGGTGGAGACAGCGCCGCCATCGTTACGCCATTCGTGCAGGTCGGAACTTACCCGACAAGGAATTTCGCTACCTTAGGACCGTTATAGTTACGGCCGCCGTTTACCGGGGCTTCGATCAAGAGCTTCGCGTTAGCTAACCCCATCAATTAACCTTCCGGCACCGGGCAGGCGTCACACCCTATACGTCCACTTTCGTGTTTGCAGAGTGCTGTGTTTTTAATAAACAGTCGCAGCGGCCTGGTATCTTCGACCGGCGTGGGCTTACGCAGCAAGTGCTTCACCCTCACCGGCGCACCTTCTCCCGAAGTTACGGTGCCATTTTGCCTAGTTCCTTCACCCGAGTTCTCTCAAGCGCCTTGGTATTCTCTACCCAACCACCTGTGTCGGTTTGGGGTACGGTTCCTGGTTACCTGAAGCTTAGAAGCTTTTCTTGGAAGCATGGCATCAACCACTTCGTCGTCTAAAGACAACTCGTCATCAGCTCTCGGCCTTAGAATCCCGGATTTACCTAAGATTCCAGCCTACCACCTTAAACTTGGACAACCAACGCCAAGCTGGCCTAGCCTTCTCCGTCCCTCCATCGCAATAACCAGAAGTACAGGAATATTAACCTGTTTTCCATCGACTACGCTTTTCAGCCTCGCCTTAGGGACCGACTAACCCTGCGTCGATTAACGTTGCGCAGGAAACCTTGGTCTTTCGGCGTGGGTGTTTTTCACACCCATTGTCGTTACTCATGTCAGCATTCGCACTTCTGATACCTCCAGCAAGCTTCTCAACTCACCTTCACAGGCTTACAGAACGCTCCTCTACCGCATCATCCTAAGATGATACCCGTAGCTTCGGTGTATGGTTTGAGCCCCGTTACATCTTCCGCGCAGGCCGACTCGACTAGTGAGCTATTACGCTTTCTTTAAAGGGTGGCTGCTTCTAAGCCAACCTCCTAGCTGTCTAAGCCTTCCCACATCGTTTCCCACTTAACCATAACTTTGGGACCTTAGCTGACGGTCTGGGTTGTTTCCCTTTTCACGACGGACGTTAGCACCCGCCGTGTGTCTCCCATGCTCGGCACTTGTAGGTATTCGGAGTTTGCATCGGTTTGGTAAGTCGGGATGACCCCCTAGCCGAAACAGTGCTCTACCCCCTACAGTGATACATGAGGCGCTACCTAAATAGCTTTCGAGGAGAACCAGCTATCTCCGAGCTTGATTAGCCTTTCACTCCGATCCACAGGTCATCCGCTAACTTTTCAACGGTAGTCGGTTCGGTCCTCCAGTTAGTGTTACCCAACCTTCAACCTGCCCATGGATAGATCGCCCGGTTTCGGGTCTATTCCCAGCGACTAGACGCCCTATTAAGACTCGCTTTCGCTACGCCTCCCCTATTCGGTTAAGCTCGCCACTGAAAATAAGTCGCTGACCCATTATACAAAAGGTACGCAGTCACCCAACAAAGTGGGCTCCCACTGCTTGTACGCATACGGTTTCAGGATCTATTTCACTCCCCTCTCCGGGGTTCTTTTCGCCTTTCCCTCACGGTACTAGTTCACTATCGGTCAGTCAGTAGTATTTAGCCTTGGAGGATGGTCCCCCCATATTCAGACAAAGTTTCTCGTGCTCCGTCCTACTCGATTTCATGACTAAGAGATTTTCGCGTACAGGGCTATCACCCACTATGGCCGCACTTTCCAGAGCGTTCCGCTAATCTCAAAGCCACTTAAGGGCTAGTCCCCGTTCGCTCGCCACTACTAAGGGAATCTCGGTTGATTTCTTTTCCTCAGGGTACTTAGATGTTTCAGTTCCCCTGGTTCGCCTCTTGCACCTATGTATTCAGTACAAGATAACCATCTTATGATGGCTGGGTTCCCCCATTCAGACATCTCCGGATCAAAGTCTGTTTGCCGACTCCCCGAAGCTTTTCGCAGGCTACCACGTCTTTCATCGCCTCTGACTGCCAAGGCATCCACCGTATGCGCTTCTTCACTTGACCATATAACCCCAAGCAATCTGGTTATACTATGAAGACGACATTCGCCGAAAATTTGCATTTAGAACACAAATTTTACCTTAGCCTGATCCGTTACCAGTGAAAGTAACGTTCAGTCTATCTTTCTATCACATACCCAAATTTTTAAAGAACGATCTAATCAAAGATCAGAAATCAACATTCAC
>NZ_JALJRO010000045.1:0-3632 GCF_024519635.1 Pseudomonas sp. Pse1 | reverse complement strand
GTTTTGCACAAGCGGGATGCGCGTTTGTGACGTCACCAGGTTGTACCGTACGTTCAGCTCGGGCATCTCAAGTTCCTGCTTGATAGCGTCGACAATTTTCAATTGGATATCATGGGAGTAGCCAACTGGTTTGCCGGAAGCATCGGCGATGTAGGAGAACGGAATTGAAGAGTCTCGATGCCCCAGGGTTATGGTCGCCGAGTTCTTGATTTTTTTAAGTGTACCGGTAAGTTCGGCAGCCATCGCTGGCGTGAAGGTTAACGCCGCAGTCAGAGTAGCGCCCAGCATTGCAGGGAAGACTCGCATCAAAAGCTCCTCATAAGGGTGGGGCGAGTCTTTTTCTGACTCGCCCATCTTTGGCTCAGCGGACGTTTTCGCTGGGCTTGGCGACTTGCTTGATGTTAGTGACGGTCCAGCCAGACGGTCTGTGCATTACAGAACTCGCGCACACCGAAATGCGACAGTTCACGGCCAAAACCGCTTTTCTTTACGCCGCCGAAAGTGACGCGTGGGTCGGTTGCGCAATAGCCATTGATGAATACGCCTCCGGTTTCCAGTTCGCCCGCCAGCTTCTGGGCCAGTTCGACATTGCGTGTGTAGATGGTCGAGGCAAGCCCGAACTCACTGTCGTTGGCCAGTTCCAGTGCGTGTGCTGCGTCCCGCGCGGTGATGATCGATGCCACGGGCCCAAACAATTCCTGTTTGAATGAGGTCATCTGGTCGGTGACATCGACAAATACCGTAGGCTCGTAGTAGTTGCCAGGGCCTTCGGCTTTTCTGCCTCCCAACAACAAGGTCGCACCTTCTTCCAGGGTATCCCGGACCTGACGATCCAGTTCATCGCGCAGATCAAAGCGGGCCATGGGTCCGATGTAAGTGTCTGTGGCCAGTGGATCGCCAATGACCAACTTGCAGGTGGACTCGACAAACTTGCGGGTAAACTCCTCGACAACGCCTTGCTCGACAATCAGGCGTTTGGCAGCCGCGCAGACTTGTCCGGTGTTTTGATAGCGGCCAATCACAGCGGCTTTGACGGCTTCGTCTAGGTCGGCGTCGTTGAGCACAATGAATGGATCTGAGCCACCCAGTTCCAACACGCACTTCTTCAAGGCTGCACCCGCCTGCGCGCCAATAGCCATGCCAGCTCGAACACTGCCTGTGAGCGTCACTGCTGCGATGCGAGGATCTGCTATCGCAGTTGAGACACCGTCGGGCGTGACATTGATGACTTCGAACACACCATCAGCAAAGCCGGCGCGCTTGAACGCGTCTTGCAGCAGATAGGCGCATCCCATCACGTTCGGCGCATGTTTGAGGACGTAGGTATTGCCGGCAATCAACGCCGGGACGGCGCCGCGCAGCACCTGCCAGACGGGAAAGTTCCACGGCATCACGGCGAGAATCGGGCCCAGTGGACGATATTCAATTCGTGCCTTTCCGCCCTCAACCTGTGTGGGTTCGGCAGTCAGCATCGCGGGGCCGTGTTTGGCGTACCACTCACAGAGCTGCGCACACTTTTCAATCTCACCGCGCGCCTGAGTGTTGGGTTTGCCCATCTCTTGAGTGATCATCTTCGCCATCGTTTCTGCGCTGTCGCGCAATGCCCTTGCCAAAGCGATGAGTGCTTGCGAACGCATTTCGACGGGTTGGCTACGCCAGGTGTAAAACCCTGTAATCGCACGTGACAGTGACGCCTCCAGTTCCGCTGCGGATTCGAAGGGGTAGTGGCCGATCTGCTCACCATTGGTGGGGTTGATTGAAATGGCATGGGTAAGGCTGGAAACGTTAGTCATGACACCGTCCTGTAGGATGGGAATGGATGCATAGCTTCTAAGCAACAGCGCCGGTGTTGAATCAGATCGCGCGAGCCAAAATGGATTGGGCGCGACCAATGACCGGGGCATCGACCATTTGCCCATCCAGCACGAAAACGCCTTCACCTGAACGAGCGGCTTCGATAATGCGTTGCGCCCAGTGCAATTCTTCCTGGCTTGGTTTTAGCGCCTGATGAATGATCGCGACTTGGGTTGGATGGATACACAGCGCGCCACCAAAGCCCATGTCGCGTGCAAAATGAACCGCGCGTAGCAGCCCTGCGGTGTCCTGGATCGACGGAAATACCCCATCCAACGCTGGAGCGAGCGCTGCAACTCGGGTGGCGAGCAAAACGGCGTAGCGCGCATGGCTAAGGATTTCTTCAGCGGCAGGGCTGCCAGTAGTCAGGTTCAGGTCCAGACCCAGATCCAGACTACCGAACGACAAGCGCTCAACACTTTGAGTGCCGGCAATCTCGTTTAATGCTGACAAGCCCTTGGCGCTTTCGATGATTGGCCAAATCGGTTTTTCGGTACCCGCAGCAGTGGTGACATGTTTCGCGCTTTCTGCTTTGGGCAGCAGAATTCCGATCACGCCGGCGTGGCGTCGGCAAAGATCCAGATCTGCAACATGCGCCCAGTGATCCGGGGCATTCACTCGGACCAGAATCCGTGCATCCGAGGCTTCGGTCAGGAACGCGTCGAGATTATCCCTGGCCTGCTCCTTGAGGTTTTCTTGCACGGCATCTTCCAAGTCAACGATGACCCGATCCGCCCCGGTGGCAATAGCTTTTGAGATGCGCTCTGGTCGAGTGGCCGGCACAAACAGGGCGGAGCGAACAATTGATTTGCTCATGGCGTTGCTCCATTGCTGAACTCGATCTCTCCGATCTGTGCTGTGCCGTCCTGATTGCCAGCCCAGACCTGTGCCTTGCCGTTTTCGATTAGACGTCCGCCCACCTCGAAAGGCTGAGGCGAAATCAGAGGTCGTACTCCGCGGAATGCGAAACGCTCCAGGCGCGCAGTTGGATGCGCTTTGGTAAAGGCACGTAAATTCAACGTGGCGATCAATGGACCATGTACCACCAGCCCCGGATAACCTTCGGTCTCTGTCACATACGGCCAGTCATAGTGAATACGATGACCATTGAAGGTCACTGCGGAATAGCGAAACAGCAGGGTTGGAGTGGGCTCTATCCGTTCCTGCCATTGGCCTTCAGGTAGCTTTTCGGTACCGTTCAGTTTGGGCGGGGAAGGTTCACGGTAAACAATGTCCTGATCGTCTTGTAGGGCGCGTTTGCCGTCCTGGAAAAACTCATGGCGTACTGTGACGAACAATAAGGAACCCGTGCGACCGTGCTTCTCCTCGACGTTGAGGATGGTCGATACACAGCTCACTTCAGCATCCACTTTTAATGGCTGGAAAAACTCAATTCGGCTTCCCGCCCACATGCGATTGCGGTTATGGGCCGGCGGCAAAAATCCCCCAAGCGCTGGATGGCCGTCCGGCCCCAGTTCGCTGGCACCCACCGGCTCCTGAAAAAATGCCCAGTGCCACAGGGGCGGCAGCGGCTCACCGGGTTGTGGTGCCGACTCGCCCAATGTCGCGGCAATGCGTCTGACCAGAGTGAAACTGATCCGGTCCTGGCTTTCCTGACGTCGTCCAATCCAGGCGGAAAAATCGGAACTGCTGCTCATATTCTTTGCTCCAATCGGTCAGTGATCAAGCCAGGGTGGCCATTTCTGGAATCGCTTCAAAAAGATCCGCCACCAAGCCGTAATCGGCCACCTGGAAGATCGGCGCTTCTTCGTCCTTGT
>NZ_JALJRO010000044.1:0-3868 GCF_024519635.1 Pseudomonas sp. Pse1 | reverse complement strand
GCCCCATCCACAAACTGCTCCGCGTAATGACACGCCACCTGCCGACTGTCCACCAACCGCAACGCCGGCTCTTCACTGCTGCAGCGCTGCGTCGCATACGGGCAGCGCTTGTGAAACGCACAACCCGGTGGCGGGTTCAGCGGGTTGGGCAGTTCGCCGACGATTTTGATTTTCGGCTTGTCCGGGTCCGGGTGGATGGTGGGGGTGGCGGACAGCAGCGCCTGGGTGTAGGGGTGCAGGGGGCGGGCGTAGATGTCGTGCTTGGGGCCGATTTCCACCGGGCGACCGAGGTACATGACCATCACGTCGTCCGCCACGTGTTGCACCACGGCGAGGTTGTGGGAGATGAACACGTAGCCGGTGTTGAACTCCTGCTGCAGGTCCATGAACAGGTTGAGCACCTGGGCCTGGATCGACACGTCCAGCGCCGAAGTCGGTTCGTCCGCCACCAGCACTTTCGGTTGCAGCATCATTGCCCGGGCGAGGGCGATCCGTTGGCGCTGGCCGCCGGAGAACATGTGCGGGTAGCGCTGGTAATGCTCGGGGCGCAAGCCGACCTGCTTCATCATCGCCTGAACTTTCTCGCGGCGTTCGGCGGCTGATAGTCGGGTGTTGATCAACAGCGGCTCTGCCAGTTGATCGCCGATTTTCTGTCGTGGATTGAGCGAAGCGTACGGGCTCTGGAACACCATCTGCACGTCTTTGCGCAGCTGCTTGCGCTGGGCCTTGTCGGCGCCGGCGACTTCCTGGCCGGCGATTTTCAGTGAGCCTGAGGACGGCTCTTCGATCAGCGTCAGGGCGCGGGCCAGGGTGGATTTGCCGCAGCCCGATTCGCCGACCACGGCCAACGTTTTGCCGGCCTCCAATTCGAACGACACGCCGTTCAGCGCGCGCACGGTGGCGTGGCCCTTGAACAGGCCACGGGAGACTTCGTAGTGACGGGTCAGGTCACGGGCGGTAAGGACGACGGCCATTACGCCACCTCCTGATTCAAGGGATAGAAGCAGCGGGCGAGGCTGTGGCTTTTCGGGTCGAGGGTCGGGCGCTGGGCGCGGCAGCTGTCCTGTACGTACGGGCAGCGCGGCGACAGCAGGCAGCCTTGGGGACGGTCGTAGCGGCCGGGGACGATGCCCGGCAAGGTCGCCAGGCGCGTCGAGCCGAGGCTGTGCTCGGGAATCGCCTTGAGCAGTGCCTCGCTATAAGGGTGCGCCGGGATATCGAACAACTGCGGCACCTGGCCGACTTCCACCGCCTGGCCGGCGTACATCACGCAGACGCGCTGGGCGGTTTCGGCGACGACGGCGAGGTCGTGGGTGATCAGCACCAGGCCCATGTCCTGCTCTTTTTGCAGGGCCAGCAGCAGGTCCATGATCTGCGCCTGAATGGTCACGTCGAGGGCGGTGGTCGGTTCGTCGGCGATCAGCAGTTTCGGTTCGCCGGCAATCGCCATGGCAATCGCCACGCGCTGGCTCATACCGCCGGACAGTTGATGCGGGTAGGCGTCCATGCGGCTGGCGGCGCCGGGGATCTCGACTTTTTCCAGCAGTTCGATGGCGCGTTTGCGCGCGGCGCGTCCGGACATTTTCAGGTGCAGGCGCAGCACTTCCTCGATCTGGAAACCGACGGTGTAGCTCGGATTCAGTGCCGTCATCGGGTCCTGGAAGACCATGGCCAGGTCCTTGCCGACGATCTTGCGGCGCTGGCGGTTGCTCAGCTTGAGCATGTCCTTGCCGTCGAAGCTCAGGGCGTCGGCGGTGACGATCCCCGGGTGTTCGATCAGGCCCATCAGCGCCATCATGGTCACGGATTTGCCCGAGCCCGACTCGCCAACGATGGCTAACACTTCACCCTTGTCGACATTGAGGTCGAGGCCGTCGACCACCGGCACGGCGGTCTTGTCGCCAAAGCGCACGTTGAGATTCTTGATTGCTAACAGTGACATGGGAATCTCCTCAGGCGGCGTTCTTGAGCTTCGGATCCAGCGCATCGCGCAGGCCGTCGCCCATCAGGTTGATTGCCAGCACGCTGAGCAAAATGGTCAAACCGGGCAGGCTGACGACCCACCAGGCGCGTTCGATGTAATCGCGGGCCGAAGCCAGCATGGTGCCCCACTCAGGGGTCGGCGGTTGCACGCCCAGGCCGAGGAAGCCCAGGGCGGCGGCATCGAGAATCGCCGAGGAAAAGCTCAAGGTGGCCTGGACGATCAGCGGCGCCATGCAGTTGGGCAGCACGGTGATGAACATCAGGCGCGGCAGGCCGGCACCGGCCAGGCGTGCGGCGGTCACGTAGTCGCGGTTCAGTTCGCCCATCACCGCAGCACGGGTCAGACGCACGTAGGACGGCAACGAGACGATGGCGATGGCAATCACGGTGTTGATCAGGCCAGGGCCGAGGATCGCGACAATGGCCACGGCCAGCAGCAGCGACGGCAGGGCGAGCATGATGTCCATCAGGCGCATGATGGTCGGGCCGAGCAGGCGCGGGAAGAAGCCGGCGAACAGCCCGAGGAGGATCCCCGGGATCAGCGACATAACCACCGACGACAAACCGATCATCAGCGACAGACGCGAACCCTGGATCAGTCGCGACAGCAGGTCACGACCCAGTTCGTCGGTGCCCAGCAGGAACTGTATCTGCCCGCCTTCGAGCCAGGCCGGCGGGGTCAGGAGAAAGTCGCGGTACTGCTCGCTGGGGTTATGCGGCGCAACCCAGGGCGCGAAGATCGCGCAGAAGATCACCAGCAGCATGAACATCAGCCCGGCCACGGCGCCCTTGTTGCGGGAAAACGCCTGCCAGAATTCTTTGTATGGGGATGGGTACAGCAGGCTTTGATCGACTGCTGACACTTGAGTTGGAGTAGTCATGGTCATGATCTCAGCGCTGGTGACGGATGCGTGGGTTGGCAAAGCCGTAGAGGATGTCCACCACGAAGTTGACCAGGATCACCAGGCAGGCGATCAGCAAAATGCCGTTTTGCACCACCGGATAATCCCGGGCGCCGATGGCCTCGATCAGCCATTTGCCGATGCCCGGCCAGGAGAAAATGGTCTCGGTCAGCACTGCACCGGCAAGCAGCGTACCGACCTGCAGGCCGACCACTGTCAGCACCGGGATCAGCGCGTTGCGCAGGCCGTGGACGAACACCACGCGCGCCGGCGACAGGCCTTTGGCCTTGGCGGTGCGGATGTAATCTTCGCGCAGCACTTCGAGCATCGAAGAACGGGTCATCCGCGCAATCACCGCCAGCGGGATGGTGCCGAGGACGATGGCCGGCAGAATCAGGTGGTGCAGGGCGTCGAAAAACGCGTCCGGCTCGTCGGCCAGCAGGGTGTCGATCAACATGAAACCAGTGCGCGGCTCAATGTCGTAGAGCAGGTCGATCCGCCCGGACACCGGGGTCCAGCCCAGGCTCACGGAGAAGAACATGATGAGGATCAGGCCCCACCAGAAGATCGGCATCGAATAGCCAGCGAGGGAAATCCCCATCACCCCATGGTCAAACAGCGACCCTCGCTTGAGCGCCGCAATCACCCCGGCCAGCAGGCCGAGGATGCTGGCGAACAACAGCGCAGCCATGGACAGCTCAAGAGTCGCCGGGAACAGCGAAGTGAACTCGGTCCACACGCTCTCGCGGGTACGCAGCGATTCACCCAGGTCGCCCTGGGCCAGTTTGCCGACGTAGTCCAGGTACTGGGCGTACAGCGGCTTGTTCAATCCAAGGCGTTCCATTGCCTGAGCGTGCATTTCGGGGTCGACACGGCGTTCGCCCATCATGACTTCCACGGGGTCGCCGGGGATCATGCGAATCAACGCGAACGTCAGCAGGGTGATGCCGAAGAACGTGGGGATCAGCAGTCCCAGTCGGCGG
>NZ_JALJRO010000043.1:0-3934 GCF_024519635.1 Pseudomonas sp. Pse1 | reverse complement strand
GACCATCTTCCATTGCGATGGTTTTGATCAGGGTAACAGTCATCTGAATGTTATCACCCGGCATCACCATCTCAACACCTTCCGGCAGCTCGCAGTTACCGGTCACGTCAGTGGTCCGGAAGTAGAACTGTGGACGGTAGCCTTTGAAGAACGGCGTATGACGACCACCCTCCTCTTTGCTCAGAACGTAAACCTCTGCAACAAATTTCGTGTGAGGCTTCACGGTACCCGGCTTGACCAGGACCTGACCACGCTCAACGTCATCACGCTTGGTACCACGCAGCAAAACACCGCAGTTCTCACCAGCACGACCCTCATCGAGCAGCTTGCGGAACATTTCAACACCCGTACAAGTAGTCTTGACCGTGTCACGCAGACCAACAATCTCAACTTCCTCCTGGATGCGAACAATACCGCGCTCAACACGACCAGTTACAACCGTACCACGACCAGAAATCGAGAATACGTCTTCAATCGGCATCAGGAACGGCTTATCAATAGCTCGCTCAGGCTGCGGAATATAAGTGTCCAGCGTCTCGACCAACTTCTTGACGGCAGTTGTGCCCATCTCGTTGTCGTCTTGACCATTCAACGCCATCAGCGCCGAGCCGATAATGATCGGAGTGTCGTCACCCGGGAAATCGTAAGTGCTGAGCAAATCACGCACTTCCATTTCAACCAGCTCAAGCAACTCAGCATCATCAACCATGTCAGCCTTATTCAGGAAGACAACGATATAAGGAACGCCGACCTGACGAGACAACAGGATGTGCTCACGGGTTTGCGGCATCGGACCATCAGCGGCCGAGCAAACCAGAATCGCGCCATCCATCTGCGCAGCACCGGTAATCATGTTCTTTACGTAGTCGGCGTGACCTGGGCAGTCAACGTGCGCATAGTGACGCTCGGCCGAATCATACTCAACGTGAGCAGTATTAATGGTAATACCACGAGCCTTTTCTTCTGGCGCACTATCGATCTTATCGAAGTCAACCTTGGCGGAACCGAAAACCTCGGAGCAGACACGAGTCAGAGCAGCAGTCAAGGTAGTCTTACCATGGTCCACGTGACCAATAGTACCGACGTTGACGTGCGGCTTGTTACGTTCGAACTTTTCCTTAGCCATCGAATTCACCCCTACTGAGAAGAATTAAACAAGTGACATCAGCCATTAAAACAAAGGCAGATATTTTCATATCTGCCTTGTTATATGGAGCTCTTGAGCGGATTTGAACCGCTGACCTCACCCTTACCAAGGGTGTGCTCTACCAACTGAGCTACAAGAGCGTAACACTTTGCACAACCTGCAAACTTGGAGCGGGTAGCGGGAATCGAACCCGCATCATCAGCTTGGAAGGCTGAGGTTCTACCACTAAACTATACCCGCGTAAGCTTGCAGCTCACGCTAAAAATGGTGGAGGGGGAAGGATTCGAACCTTCGAAGTCGTAGACGTCAGATTTACAGTCTGATCCCTTTGGCCGCTCGGGAACCCCTCCTAAGCGAGCCAGCATTTTACATCATGCTAGCCTTCTGTCAAGCACTTTTCTCATTAAAATCCTGAGCTTAGCTGCGTTGACCTCACTTCACATCGTTTCCGTTTCCGGTGTTCGCTGTGGAGCGGGCGCCATTCTATGCAACCTATTGAACACTTGCAACCCCCCCGCACCGCATTATTTTATGTTTTAACTCATTGAATTCGCTAGCAAGGTTCATCAGCACGGAATCATTGGCCAAACGCCTGCTTTCTGGGGAAACCTGCATCCAGAAACCCGCCGAATCGGCCAGTGACGTCGAAAGTTGCTGCACCTTGATACCCAGTGCCGCCAATCGCACCTCGACCGCTCTCGCCGTTTCCTGGCGAGCAAAACCTCCCAGATAAAGACAGGATTCCTCCGCCGCTAAAGATTTGCCTCCGCTGCGAGCGACTTCAGCATCCGGTGCTTCACTCAGCAGGCGGATGTCCTGCTGCGAGCCCTTGTACAAACTCAATGGAGTGACGTCCTTGGCGCGCAAAGGTGCCTCCTGCTGATGCCAGACGTAATAAAAGACGTTGAGAACCAACAACAGCAGAAACAACCAGCGCATAAACACCTCAGGACAATGGACAGGCCATGGCCAGACCGACGAACACCAGATCCGGAACCACCCGCGCTTCAGGCACAACCCCTGATACCAGATCCGCATCACCACCCGTGAGAAATACCGAGAAGCTTTGCCCCCAGTACTCCCTCGCGAGCTCCAACTGAGTCAGGACGAAGCCCCTGAGCATCAATGAGCAGCCACGCTCCACCGCCTCTACCGTGTTGCGGCCGGGTGCCAGACTCTCGAGCGCTCTCGAAGCCGCAAGATCGTCATAGCGAATGCGCCGGGTATGGGTACGAAGTTGATGACGCATCAAAGGCATACCAGGACAAATAAAGCCTCCCAGATGCTTACCGTCTTCAGCAATAAAGTCCGCCGTCACCGCGGTGCCGAAATCGAGTACCAGGCAAGCCCCGGCAGCCAGGCGATGAGCACCGAGCATTGCCAGCCACCTATCGAGCCCAAGGCGCTGATAATCTTCATAGCCATTCTGCACTCCGGACATTTCCCGCGCAGGTGCAGCACACATTGCCAAGACACCAAACGCACCCCGCAATGCATCAACCAGCGCCGCTGTCTCATCCCCCGTCCTGACACTGACCAACCGGCAGTACTGCAGATTCAATCCCGCACAGGCGCGCAAGCTCTGCAGCAACGCCAGATCAGAGTCCACCACCCCTTCGGCAAACAGCTGCAAGGCATCCCCTTGCAGGACTCGCCATTTAATAAAGCTGTTCCCACAATCGAGCTCAAGAATCATCACGCAGCCTCAGACTTAGCTCGCCACCACTGAATACTTTTTCCACGCCATCGACTTTCAATCGCAACGCACCCTGAGCATCGATACCCACCACAACACCATCAATACGATTGACTCCAGCTATCAGCGACACCGAGCGCCCTTGCCAAAGATGGCCGCGCTCCCATTGCGCCTGAAGCGCTGAAAAGCCTTCCGACTGGTGACGCACCAGGTACTCTCTAAGCACGCCACTCAAATGCGCGATCAATCGATTGCGATCAAACGCCCTTCCCGCTTCGAGAAGCATTGAGGTCCACTGTTGATCCACTTCGTTTGCTTCTCGCATGTTGACGTTGATGCCCACACCCAAGACCACGTGGCACACGTCAGCGGGGTCTCCGACTAATTCAAGCAATATTCCCGCGATCTTTTTCTCACCGACCAATACATCATTCGGCCACTTCAAGCCGGCAGTCACGATCCCGAGCTCCCTCAGCGTCTGCATCACAGCAAGGCCGACAACCAGGCTCAGCCCTTCCAATTGACGCATACCACCATCAACACGCAAGACCAGGCTGTAATAGATATTCTCTGCAAATGGGCTGACCCATTTGCGGCCTCGGCGACCGCGGCCTGCAGTTTGACGCTCGGCGAGCATTAAGAAGGGAGCCGACGCACCACGCTCAACGGCCCGCAGGGCTTCAGCGTTGGTTGAGTCAAGAGCGTCAAAGACCTGGACCGGCCAATGATCAAAGGACGAATACTCGTCGATCTGAGCAGAATCGAGCAGCGTCAGAGGAGCCTGAAGCTGGTAGCCACGACCTCGTACCTTATGAATAGTGAGACCCAGTTCCGCCTCGAGGTGCTGGAGCTGCTTCCAGACAGCACTGCGACTGATCCCCAGAGCAGCGCCAAGCGCCTCACCCGAGTGAAATCGACCGTCTTTCAAAAGTTTTAACAACGTCAGCATGCAACTATCGCCTCACAATGAGGCCGCATGATAGCCATGCCCTGCGCCGTTGCATAGAAATCGTGAACCACAACTTTCCCGCACGCAAAAACAAAACCCCTACCTGCATTCGCAGATAGGGGTTTCGGAATTTAATCTTGAC
>NZ_JALJRO010000042.1:0-8669 GCF_024519635.1 Pseudomonas sp. Pse1 | reverse complement strand
GGACATGAGAGGGGTCTCTAATTAAATTAATATTCGAGAGAGGGGTGAGCGGTCCTGAAGTGGAGGCTTATTCGTAGATGATCTCTACGCAGCTAAGTTTTTTGTTTACTCGGTCTTTTTCGGTAATGTCTTTCTTGATGAGTCTGATGCCAGGCTGGATGACGGTTCCTTCCGCCACATCAAAGAGTGCGTCCAGCCTGATGTCTCGTGTGGTAGTGGTGTTCTTTAGCGTTCTGAAAAAAAGTGTGAAGTTGTGAGTGTCATCAAAATGGCACCCTGAAGGCTCGCCGCTACGAAGATAACTCCAGAGTTTAATAGTGGCTGCTGATCGAACACCTTCAAGCCTGAGATAACTGATTTTATTGGGTTCGCAGGGGCGAATGCCTGGCCCGCCTGCGTAGTAACTGACCTCGAACATCTGTTGACGATCATCAGCGCGGCAATTGCTCTGGTTGTTGTCGTAAGTAAAGATGATTGATCCTGCGCTGTTGTTTATTTCATTGGGTGTGCCCGCTACTGAAGACGCGGTCTGCAACAGGCAGGCGAAAAAAAAATAAAGCATGGAGAGTTGACTTGAAGGTTTCCATGGTGAGACCTCGTAAAGGAGAATTGAATGTTCTGTGTGAAGTCCAAATCAACGGGTTAATGGTTGTTTGTGCTCGCGGTCTGTTTCACTGCTGAGATTAAAAAAAGGCAGGCGTGTGGTGTTGTGAGTGTCGTAAAGTCGTGACTGAAGGTTGTTATACGTTGATTAGATACCCATTTGTATTGTTATGCGCGTTACCCATTTTACTTGGTGTGGCTTTCCTTCGGCGGCGGTGACACGAACTCCGGGCAATATGACAGTTCCTGGCGCGTGGGTTAATAGCGAGTGGACGGTAAATTTTTCAGTTGTAAAGGAGTTTTTGATGAGTCGGATTGTGACAGTGGCGCGAAAATCACCAGCGATCTCGAATGTAATCGTAACGGCTGAGCGGGCGCTTTCCAAGATGAGTGTATCATCCATGTTGATATTGCCCCGGGAGATGAAGTCAGACCATTCTTTTAACTCGTATTTATATTTGTTCGGGTCCTTGTCGAATACGATAAATCCGGAATTCATTGCTTTAGCTCCCGTATAAATGTGCATTGTTGGCACGCCTGAGTGGTCAGTTTTTTCAGTGGCAACTGTTCATTTAAAATAAGAATACCCCTGATTCCACTTCTGACAACCTAGCAGTTCTGATAGTGGGCAAGTCGATCAATCAGGCGTAAAAAATACTCCCAACACCTGTCATACGGTGCACACAAGAATTAGGGCGATGGCCCTACAATCAATGATGGAGCGTGGACATGACCGCGGCTAATCCAGCACCAAAAGTCCCCTTGAACGCGGATAACGCACTTGATCTTGATCAACTGGGAAGCAGGAATTTAGTCACCCACGTTTATTTTCCGGGTATCGATGCCGCCAAAGGAGGTTTTATTTATCCGAACTGGCGGGGGTGCACCGCGTCGGGTGATGCTGGCGATAATTTCGATAACGCCTGGCCAATCGACGACACCCTGGTGCCGGAAGGGTTACCGATAGAGTTCCCCAATGCCCTGTTGAAAGACCTGGATCAGGGCTGGGTGTTTTATTCGTATACAGTTCAATTGCCCGGCGAACCCTTGCCCAGTCCTGACGAGTCCAAACGTTTATTTTTCTATGTGGGCGTGCGAGCCTCGGCAACCACTCAGTTGCCGGTTCCGCAGATCAAGCAGTCCCACGGATTGGAACTGGACGCGGACCGCAATGTGCTGCCCAGCAACGGTGTATCGGTTTCAGTGCCGCCTTATGCAGCCATGGGCGAGGGTGACAAGGTCACGCTGAAATGGGTTGGCTTTACTGAAACCGGCGCGCGGCGCCCCTTGAGCCCGGTCTGGACAGTGACAAACGCCGATGTAGGGCGTCCTCTGACACGTCTGGTGGGTCGAACAGACGTCATGCTGCTCGAAAAAGGTCGTCTCGAGTTGCATTACGAAGTTGCCTACGCAGGTGGCGGCAACGTCACTATCTCGGCGCAGCAAAACTTCAGAATCGTCCCCCCGACTCAACCCTATTTGCCAGCCCCGGTCATTGATCGACATGGCGGTGGCCCGCTGGATCCGGAACTGTTTCCCGATGGCATCACGGTGCGAATCACGTTGTATCCGGGTGCCCTCAGTGGGGACGTTGTGACGCTCTACAGCAGTGTGGCGGCGGATATCGGCGCTCATGTGAGTATCAGAATCGATCCGTCGACGATCGACAGTGGTGTACTGACGTTCCACCTCGACCACGCCTGGCTATTGAGCAATAACGGCAAGAGTGCCGAACTACTCTATCAGTATGCCCGCTCCGGGCAGTCGTTGGCGGGCGACCCATTATCCCTGCTGATTCGTAAACCCCTGGAACTGCCCCTACCGGAAATTGCCAACACCGCTCAGGAACCCGGTGACGATCCCAACGAGCGAATGATGGATGCTGGCGTCACCACGGCCGGCAGTCAGGCGAGCGTACCCGACGGCGCGGTGATTGGCGCAAATGATAGTGTGCATCTTCATTGGGGCAAGCCTGGCGAGCCAGGCCATGTGGCCATTCCCGTCGCGGCCGATCGAAAAACCTTCACCATCCCGAAAAACGCCATTGCGATGCACATGGGCGCAGGCGAGGGGGCCCGTGAGCGACTCAGCGTGTATTACCGCGTGGTGCCAAGCGGTGAACCTGCGGAAAACTATCAGGACTCCAAGTTTGTCTACCTGAAGGTCAAGCCGTTCCCGCAGAACCGCTTCCCGACCATCCAGTGTGAATTGGCACAGGGTACGGGCGGCAAACTATCTCTCGGATTGATCACGGATCCGCGAGGTGCAAAGTACAACCTTGCACAGTGGTCCTACCTGCACGAAGGACAGATTCTAAATATTAAAGTCATCAACAAGGATCATTACTTGCTGAAGGACTATGTCGTTACGGCTGCTGACGTTGGCAAGGTTAAAGAGTCGTGGTTGGCCAAGGACTTTCTTGTCAATCAAGTGGGGTTAAACAATAAGTTCAAAGTGTCTGTTACGGTGAGTTTTGACGGTGGACGAACCCACTTGTCATTTCCGGACTCTCCGGAGCTTACGTTGATCAATTGATTCGTACATCTATTGGCTGTGTTTTTTCTCGAGTACCTATTGATGGCGGCGGCTGCCGCGACCCTGGCGCACGGGAATACTACTTGAACGAGGGAAATGTCATGGCGACCTATACGAAGAAAGAACTGCTGGAATGGCTGGCAATCAAGCCTCGGACTGAAGGCTGGGGAGCGGTGGTCTCTTACAATCGCAATAAATGCAATGAATTGCTGGCGCAGGACTATATCAATAAGTTTACTTCCGACAGTTATATGGACCCGATCAACAAACCGGTGCCCACCGGCGATGCCAACTGGGAGCACCTGATCGATTGGGTCACGGATTGGCCGCGCCTGTCCTTTGAAGACAGTTCAAAGACCGCGGGCGGGGAAGTGCGCATGACGATGGCGGTCGTGGGCGGCGGCCAAGTGGCTATTGACAACGCGCTGGGCCATAAACGGGCTATTGCGATCAAGTCGCTGGATGCACTCGACCATCCCGAATTGATTGCTGAAGAAGTGGCGCTTTCAAAAACCAGTGGCACGGTAGGCAAGGACACAGGCGAAGTCGTGTTGGACCTGGGCGATCCGGTAACAGCAAAGGGCAACTGGGAGTTGAGTTTTGCCAATACCCTGCATGAGCGGCGGCAAGGGGGGGCTTTCTTTAAAAAATACTATAGAGAAGCTGACCGGGAAAAACGGCTTTTCCGACTTGGCAAGATTACTTATACCGATCAACAGTATTTGAAGCCGCAGTCTTTCATATTGCGGACCCTCACGGCACCGGGGGCTGCGTCACGGGGTTCCAGCAACTTTGGTGATGGGGTGGTGGAGCTGTTTGTTCGTATGGAGGGGGACGCAGAGGGTGGGATGCCACCCAGGGATGACTGGAAGAGTCTTATTCCGGATGATGGGGCAGGAGGGTATGACTGTGCTCTTTTACTCAGTAATAAATTACTGATGGAGAAGATTATTTACGCTGGGGTCCGTAGATCAGCGTACCCGATGCCGGCAGGTTCCGATTTTCTTCAGAGTGACACGTATTCACCAGGCTTTATCAAGTTGACCGCGAAGCCAGGGTTGTCCTTTATTCGCGTGCCCGGCGGGTTGTATGTTGGCGAAGACTATACTATTCAGGCCAATCCCGTTAATCCTGATCTTTTAATTGCATCAGTCAATCCATTGAGTGTTCGAACGTCTGCACATGAGGCAGAAAATGAATGCATTTTGCTAGAGTTTGCCGGTCGTGGACGTGATGTCAATCAATACCAGTATGTGCTCCGGAATATTGGAGGTTCGGGACCGCTACCGCAGAATGTTATTTTGCATTGGCGATATAAAACAAATATCAAGATAGGCATTAATCAACAGTCAGGTGCACTTGCGTTTGAACAGGCTGGGGCGCCTGAAGCTGATGCTGGCGTAGAAAATGCGGGCGTTACAGATGCCCGAGTTGTGCGGGATTTTGTGGCTATTAATAACGAAATTCGGCAAAGTATTTTGTTTGGTATAAGAGATCCAATACATAATGTGTTTTTTGCGTTAAAAGATATCGATGTATTTGTACTGAACAGCATTTTATTCAGTAACCACGAGTTGGTAAAACCCAAGGAAGTGAAAGTGCCGGGCGACCTTGCGCTATTCGGCCAAATCAGCTCTCCCTTCGCCATCACCCCCCAAGACCACCTGATGGGTCACGGCGCAACCCATACATTCAAAGTCTCACCCGAGTTCACCGGCACCGTGAAATGGAGCGTCAAGGCCGTTCCTGGCAGCAAAGGCAGCTTCGGAGCGATCAACCCGGACACCGGCGTCTATACATCGCCGGCAATCGGCGCGATCGACGGCACTTTCGTGCGGGCCATTGTCACCGCCACCGATACGGCTTCCACATTCAGCAGTTCGAGCCTGGTGACGGTGGTTGTGCGCGATATTACCGTTAACCCGGTGGTGCAAATCTGCAACGCTTCCCCGGTTTCCGGAGCACCCATCACCCGGACTCTGTCGGCCAATACCTTGGGCGAAGGTATTCTGGAATGGCGGGTCAAGAAAGGCGACGGCAGCATTCCGCTGCGGGCCGAGCCGGACGGCAAGAACACCTACACCGCCGGCCCGAAAAACAATGACGTTGACGGCACCTTTACGGTAGATGAAATCGAGGTGAAAAACGTCGCGACGGGTAAAACACAGACGGCCTATGTGGTGGTTAACCATTTTCCGCAGGATTTGAAAATGGTCGTCGATCTGGAGCAATCCTCGTTCCCTGCCGGCAAGGCCAAACTGACAGTCACAGACAATCGTGATCGCCCGGTGACGGCTGAATTGGAAGTTGTCGCCGGCAACGGCAGTGTCGATAGTAGTTCAGGCATGTACACCAGTGATCCTTCTTCACCGCATCGATTTGCCTTGGTCAAGGCCACTCGAGACTACGACGACTGCTGGATTCTCCTGACCTATCCGTTGATCGAACTTCCTGATAAACCGGTTGATAATCTTTCTGACTATTGAGCGGCGGAACAGTTTGTTCTGCAGCAACATCGATATTGCTATTATTTTTGGAGAACTATCATGGCAGGCAATTCGCGCGCCTCTATTCTTGAAAAAATGAAAGCCGGTTCGATCACCCGTGGTTGGGGTGCAATTACCGTGTTCAACAGGACCCGACTGAACCGGATTCTTTTACAGCAGTGGATCGACAAGTATGACGGCAACGCGTATATGCCGCCTTTCTCGGGTACTGCCTTTACCCATGATGATAAAACTGAATATGCAGAGCTGTTCGACATTGTGTTGGGGGCGCCGCGACTTTCATTTGAAAGTGCCGATTTCAATAATTCGGCCGCCACGCTGACACTGAGTATTCTGTCCGGCACCTATACGTCGTACAGCACCGCTAACGCAATGACCACGCTGCTCAAATCATTTCCGATTACCGAGGCAATGAATTACACGGTAAAGGTTGAGGTTGATTTGGCGGTGGCAACCGGTGAAGTCGATTATTTGGGCCGAGTCATTCTCGATTTGTCCCGCGGGACAAAATTCGAGTGCGACCTGGCCGAATCCAGTGAAGCGCGACGGGCGCTCGGCAGGTATTTCGATGAACGCTTCAGAGCCCTTGATGCCCATCGACGGCAGTTCGTACTGGGATTGCTCGATCTCAACGGATACAACCCGCTGACGCCGAAGCGCTTCGAAATTCGTACTCAGGCCGCTCCGGGTGGCAATGACGTGAAATCCTCGACCTATCAGGACGGTGCGGTGGTGGTGTTCATCCAGGTCAAGGCCAGCGAGTTCGGGGGCGGCATGCCGCCCCCGGACTTCCCGTACCTGATCCCCGACGATCAGGACGCCCAGGGCGACATGTATTCGGCGACGGTGATTGTGGCCAAGGAGTTTGCTGCCCACGCCGACGAGGACAAGTTGGCGCTGATTTCCAGTCTGCTGTTTCCCGGCGAACAAAACGTATTCATCGAACGGGACCGGGATACACCGAATGACCTGGCGATTTTTGGCAACATTGACCCGTCCCGCACGGCGATTACCATCGACCCGCCGTTGCAGAGCCTGCAGGCTGGCAGCAGCCCCTTTCAATACCGCGCCCTTCGCGATGGCAAGCCGCTCAGTGGTGTGACCTGGAGCCTGCGCAGCCTGAACACCAATGGTTCTGCCGGGGAGATCGGGCGAACCAACGGGTTGTACATCCCGGTGGCTTTCGACCGTCTCGGTCGGGAAACGGTGCGCAACGTCATTACGGCGTCCTACACCGACCCGGCTACCGGCGTGCAGCATCGGGTCTCGGCCTTGCTGCTGGTGGTGACGGAGCCGATGTCGATTTCGCCGAGGTTCGTACCGATGTATTTGCGCGGCACTCAGCAGCCGGTCACCCTGGTTGCTTCCACGGTGAGGGACGCCGCGTTGACCTGGAGTCAGCCTCAGTATGGCTCGGTGGTTGCCAGCGGTAATTCCGCTACCTATACGCCACCCGCACAGCCGTTGGCCGAGGACATCGTCGTGCAGCACATCGAGGCGCGAAATGGTGCAACCGGTGAGACGGTCAAGGCTTCGGTACTGTTGCTTAAATACGCCGTCGACTTTGATGTCACTCCAGGCTTTACACGGGGGCTCAACCGTTCGGCAACAATCCAGTTGGTGGAGAACGCCAGGCAACCCTCGCTCAAGCGTCGTTGGACGGTGTATGGCGAAGGGTCGGTGTCGGACGCCGGGTTGTATACCGCGCCTGCCACGTTCACTCACCCGGTGGCCGTTGTCGTCTGCGAACTGCTCGATACCGCGGGTCTGGTGCAGTATTACGGCTACAGCATCGTCGAATTGACCAATAGCCGCACAGAGGAGAGCTGGACGGGTCTGAAGACATTCAACATCAGGAAGATTGTCGACTCTGCCTATTCCAATGGCATGCAGCAGATGTCGGTGAAAATTCTCGTTGAAACATCGCCGGTGAGCGGAACTGTCTATGAATTGAACGAGGACGAAAAGGCCAGCATGAAGCTGGTGACCAAGGGTAACCGGGACGAATTGCCCTTCCTGGGGGTGGGTGAAGAAGGGATCGAAGCCGGCAGCCCGATCGTCTGGGCGACCAGTCTGGAGAGGAATCGATTCATCATGAGTTCGGCACCTCAATCCCAGGATGTGACACCGCCGGACAACGTGCTGGTTACGGATCTTGATCTGTACGTGCATGTCCGGGGTCCAAGTCCGACTCAAGCGCCACCGATCGAACGATTCGTGGCGTCATTCACCGGCAGTAACGATCAGGGCACTTTTTATTCGGACCTTCATCCCAGCGAAAACAACAACGACGACGAGGGGCACGTGACGCTCAAGCCCGTAGTGCCGCCGGTGAAAGTGGCGAGCGATTACACCTTCAGGGACGACCGCGTGGCCGGGGGGGGCAAAGAGGGGCAAGGACGCCCCACCGGCCCTGGATGGGATCCGCTGCCAGCGGGCGAAAACGATTTCGACTACTTCCTCAAGACCACCGATTACTGGCGTGTGGGTTATAAACGCGAAGGCGCCCGGGACTTATTGTTTACCCGTTGTAATTTTGAAGGGCATCAGTCGCTGGTGCAGTGGGAAAGCGAGTACGGCAACGAGACAATGTTCAGTTATACCGGTTATGCGTTCCATACTTTTCCTCCCCAGCAGGAAAACAAACCAGAAAATCGCGTTATTTCGTTCGACGATATTCTTGGAAAGAGAGCGGTGCCTGTATTGAAGCCGGTTTATGAGAATGCAGAAGATCCGGTCTCCGGCCAGCTCATGCTGACATTGACGCGCGTTGATGATTTGCGTCGTTCGACGGCAACGGACTTGCTGGCGTTGAATGATATTTCGATAGTTGCAGCCTTGTTGGATCTGGAAGGCAATCGTCATCGGTTGAGCTTCAGGGTCGCGCCTGATAATCGTAATAAGTTGTTGTTGAATGTACTGACTTAATAGCAAGCGGCCGTGTGCGATGACTTCCGGTATCGCGCACGGCATCTTTTGAAAATGTGTTAACTATTCCACGTGTGAACGGTGATTTTCATGGCT
>NZ_JALJRO010000041.1:0-10857 GCF_024519635.1 Pseudomonas sp. Pse1 | reverse complement strand
TGAGCCTGACCGTCACCGACGCGAGCGTGCCAGGCAAGGTCTTCGAAGACCTGCAGCTGAGCAAAGAACCAGGTGTAGTGCAGATCAATGACACCACCGACACCGTCACTGTCAGCATCGCTGGCAACGGTCCTGTCTTCGAAAACGCCAACCCGACCTTCACCGTCAGCATCAACCAGGCGTTGAAGGATGATCTGGTCGTCAGGCTGAGCGGCGACGCCAGCGTCACCATCAAGGCCGGCCAGACCAGCGCGATCTACACCGCGCCGATCCAGGGTGATGACGTCTATCAGGACGGCGGCCCGTTGAGCGTGTCCATCACCGGCGCCAGCGTTCCAGGCAAGGTCTTCGAAGACCTGCAACTGAGCAAAGTGCCAGGCGTGGTGCAGATCAACGACACCACCGACACCGTGACAGTCAGCATCGCCGGCAACGGCCCTGTGTTCGAAAACGCCAACCCGACCTTCACCGTCAGCATCAACCAAGTGTTGAAGGATGATCTGGTCGTCAGGCTGAGCGGCGACGCCAGCGTCACCATCAAGGCCGGCCAGACTTCGGCGATCTACACCGCCCCGATCCAGGGCGAAGATGTCTACCTGGACGGCGGTCCGCTGAGTGTGTCCATCACCGGCGCCAGCGTTCCGGGCAAGGTCTTCGAAGACCTGCAACTGAGCAAAGTGCCGGGTGTGGTGCAGATCAACGACACCACCAGCGATGTCGTAGCCAACCTGAGCGTGGACAAAACCTCCGTCGCCGAAGGTGGGCAGGTCACCTATACCGTGACCCTGACCAACACCAATGGCCTGGAACTGAAGAACCACGGAGGCCTGACCTTCAAGCTCAGCGACGGTAACTTCATTAACGTGCCAGCAGGTTCTGCCAGCGGTAGCTACACCGCAACGACCAAGGACAATGTTTACACCAACCAGCCGGTGAGCGTGGTCAATAAAATCGAAGAGGTGACTGGCACTCACAACTACGAAAACCTGGTGTTGAACAAAACGCCAATCACCGTCACCGTCAGCGACGAACCGGCGGGCGAAGCCGACCAGACCGTCCTGAGCATCAGCGGTGACAAGTCGGTCGTTGAGGGCCAAAACGCGCACTACACGCTGAACCTGACGAACAAGTCGCAAACTGAGGTGACGGTTAACCTCAAGTACAGCGGCACCGCGGCCAATGGCAGCGATTACCAAGGTGTGCTCCAGGTCAAGATTCCGGCCGGCGCCAGCAGCGTCAACTTCGACATCAGGACCATCGCTGACCATGTGGTCGAAGGCACCGAAAACTTCAAGGTCACCATTGATTCGTTCAGTGGCGGCGGCTTTGAAAAGCTGGTGGTGGGCGAAGATAGCGTCAAAACCGACATCCTCGATATCGACCACGCGCCGATGGCCACTGGCGGTGCGGTCACCGGCGTCGAAGACACGACCCTGACCCTGAACTGGGGCAATTTCAATGTCAGCGACGTCGATGGCGATACCCCGCTGGGTGTCACCATTACAGGACTGCCGGCCAATGGCAGCCTGTTGTTCAACGGTGTCGCAGTCACCGCAGGCCAGACCATCAGCCAGGCTGATATTCAGGCCGGCAAGCTGACGTTCAAGCCTGCCCTCAACGAATCGGGTGTCGACGGTTACGGCGGCAACGGTGTGGGCAACCAGAAGGCGGACTATGCGCAGATCAAGTTCAAGCCAACAGACAGCTTCAACCTGGGCAGCGAAGCGACCCTGAAAGTCGACATCACCCCGCAAGCCGATGCGCCGACCCTGAGCATCGCCGGTACCAACGTCAACTCGACAGGCCTGATCAAGGAGACCTGGACCGGCCTCACCGCCCTCAACACCGGGTACAACGGTGCGGGCAGCGGTGCGCCGACCAATACCCTGAAATCGGTGATCGACGCGGCGGGTACCGCCAACAGCAAAACCACCGTGAGCGATGTGCAGGAAAGCAGCGTGACAGCGGGTATCGCCTCGAAAACCTCGGGCCTGATCTACCTCGAGGCCGGCAAGGTCTACACCTTCACCGGCAGCGCCGACGACAGCCTGCTGATCACCATTGGCGGGCAAAACGTGGCCAGCGCCCTGTGGGGTGCCGGCGGCTCGATCAGCGGTTCGTACACGCCGACCACCAGCGGCTACTACACCCTGGACATCTACCACCACAACCAGAGCGGCCCGGGCAGCTATGACGTCAACCTCAAAGTCGACAACGGTCCGACGCTGGACCTGAACAATGCCGGCGTGCCGATCTACACCGGGGTCAACGACCTGATCAACGCCGGCGTGACAGTCTCCGACCTGCATGGCAGCAATGGCGAGGGATATTACGACGGCTATAAGCTCAACACCGGGCCGGAAGGCGGCAGCATCAAACTGTCGGCGATCACCACCGAACTGACCGACCGTGACGGCTCGGAAAGTCTGAGCGTGAAGATCGGCGGGATTCCGGCGGGCTCCGTGCTCAGCGATGGCGCGGGTCACACCTTCACCGCTACCGCGGGCAATGGCGAGGCGAATGTCACTGGCTGGAGTCTCGGCTCGCTGACCATCACCCCGCCGCCGTACCTCAGCACCTCGTTCAACCTGACGGTGACGTCGACTTCGACCGAATCGCTGGGCGGCTCGGCGCCGACCTCGGCGACGCTGCCGGTGACCATCTTCCCGGCGACGTACAACCCAATGGTGGGTACGACCAAAGACGACAATATTACGGGCACCGACAGCAACGACATCATCGTTGCCGACGTCGCTGGCCTGAACGTGGTTCAGGGCAAGAACTACAATATTGCATTCATGGTCGACACCTCCGGCAGTATGGATAGCTCGATCTCGGCAGCGAAAAACTCGCTGATCCAGATGTTCAGCGCGCTCAAAGCCAGCCTTGGGGCGAACACCTCGGGGACGGTCAACATCTTCCTGGCGACCTTCGATGACACGGTGAACACCACTGTCACCGTCAACCTGAATGACTCCGGCGCTCTGGATCAACTGCAGGCGGTCGTCAGATCGATGGCGTCCGGTGGCGCCACCAACTACGAGGACGTGTTCAAAACCACGGCCAACTTCTTCCAGAGCACGGTTGCCAAGGGCAATACCGGCGCCACCAACCTCACCTACTTCATCACTGACGGTAAGCCGACCTATTACCAGGGTAACGAGTCGACCAACCCGATCGTGGTGGATTACAAGAACTCCAAAGCCGTTGACGGCAGACTGGATGACTACCTCAACGTCAATAACTACAAGTTGGGCGATACCGCTTACATCACCCTGGGCGGCATTAGCCGTCAGTTGATTACCAGCAGCGGCAGGGTCAACAAGTGGGTCGAGGACTCGAACGGTAATTGGGAAAAAGACGGCACCATCGGCACCATTCGCGCGCAGGGTGACGGCACCTATGAAATTTCCTCCACCTATGGCGGAGGCAGCTACACCGACGACAGTACAGCCTCTAACGCCAGCAGCAGCTTCCTGTTGCTCAGCAAACTGTCATCGGTCGAAGCGATCGGCCTGAACGGCGCGATCAAGCCAGGCGACCTGATTCCGTTCGACACCGACAACAAGCCACAAACCAACATCGACCCGAGCAACCTGGCCAACGCCATCCTCGGTCACACCGAGGCGACCTTGCCGGGTGCCGACACGGTCAATGCCGGCGATGGCAACGACATCATCTTCGGTGACCTGGTGAGCTTCAACGGCATTGCCGGCGAGGGTTACCAGGCGATGCAGGCGTTCGTTGCCCAGGAAACCAAGGTCGATATCAGCAAAGTCACCGCCAGCACCGTGCACCAGTACATCACCGAACACTACAACACGTTCGATGTGTCCGGCTCGCACGACGGCATCGACAACCTGCTGGGCGGTGCCGGTAACGACATCATCTTCGGCCAGGGCGGCAACGACTACATCGACGGTGGCAAGGGCAATGACATCCTGCTCGGCGGCACCGGCACCGACACCCTGATCGGCGGCACAGGCAATGACATCCTGATCGGCGGTTCGGGTGCCGATACCTTTGTCTGGCGTCAAGGTGATACCGGCAACGACGTGATCAAGGACTTCAAAGCCAGCGAGGGCGATCGCATTGACCTGCGTGATCTGCTGCAGGGCGAGTCGGCGAGCACCATCGACAACTTCCTGAAGATCACCACGGTTGAAGGGGTGTCGACGTTGCAGGTCAGTTCCGAAGGTAAGCTCAATGCCGCTGGCGGCATTGCCAACGCCGACGTGACGATCAAACTGGAAGGCAACAACTGGTCGGGTCAGAGTGTCAATTCACTGGTGGTCGGTCTCGATCCAACCATCAAGATTGACCATAACAACAGTTGATCAGGCCCGTGGAGACCGCTCGCAAGGGCGGTCTCCAGTTGTTTGAGTGACGATTGCCGCGAAGCACCGCATACTCGCCTGCGTTGGCCTATGCTGCCAACGGCGCGACGCTGGTTCATTCATGAGGGATTCTCGATGTTCTACGTGCAACGTGATGCACAGGGCTCGCTGGTGCGCGTGGAGGCGGCGCCTTACGCCGAGGCGACGGAAACACTGCCCGCCAACCACCACGATATCCAGACCTGGTTCAGCAACGAAGTAGTGGAAACCAGTCTCAAGCAACTCAAGCAGAGTGACCTGGAGATGATCCGGGTACTCGACGACCTGATTCAGGTGCTGACCAGCAAAGGGGTGATTCGCGTCACCGACCTGCCGCCGGCGGCACAGGCCAAGTTGATGGACCGCACCCAGGCGCGTGAAGCTCTGGGCGGCTTGAGCCATCTGATCAATGAAGACGAAAAAGGTCTGATCTGACGCCTGGTGCGCCCTCGCTCTATGAGGGGGCGCCCTGCGTCACGTTCACTGCCAGGGTTTCGGCTCGCCGAATAGTTGCCCCTGCACGCCAAACAGCCCCATCTCGCGAATCACCTGCAGCTCACCTGCGGTCTCGACGCGCTCGGCAATCAGCGGCAAGTCGATGCTGTGGGCGGCGCGCTGGATGGCTTCGATGAACAGGCGCTTGTCACTTTCCTGATCAATGGCGCGGATGTAACTGCCATCGATTTTCAGGTACGCCAAACCGAGCCGCGAAAGGTTGCCGATCATGCTGAAACGCCCGCCAAAGCGCTGCAGACTGAGGGAGAAGCCCAGCTCCCGCAGACGCTGGGTCAACTGTTCGAGCACCGCTTGATCGGGTAATTGCTCCTCGCCGATTTCCAGGGTCAGGCGCGATCCCAGGTCCGAATGCTGACGCAGCATCTCGAACACCTTGTTCAGCGCCTGCGGATCCGCCAGGGTCGCCGCCGACAGGTTCAACGCCAGCGACTCGCTATGCCCGGCCATTTGCTGCAACACCCCTGCGAGCATCAGGCGATCGAGGCGCGCGGTCCAGCCAAAGCGCTCCAGCCATGGCAGGAAACGTCCTGCTGGAATGGTCTGGCCCTGCTCATCGAGCAGTCGCGACAACACTTTGTAATGCAGTACCAACTGCGGATCCTGGCTGGCGACCACAGGCTGGAAGTACAGCTGGAAGCGCTGATGATTGAGCGCCTGGTCAAGCAGCCTGTGCCAGGTATGGTGGTCATCCGCGACCGTCGCCGCCGCTTGGTGATCCAGGCAGGCCCAGTTCGACTCACCCTCGCCTTCCGCTTGTGACAGGGCCTGGTCGGCAAGGGTCAAGACCGCTTGCGGGGTATCGCCATGGGCGAACGGCGCGAGGCCGATTGCCGCCACCGATGCCACATCCGTTGCGCCGGTGGCGTGCAGGCTGGCCAAGGCACTGTCCAGACCCTGCGCCAGTTGCAGGGCTTCTTCGCGGACGAGGCCCGGCGCCAACACGGCGAACTCGCCACCGCGGATGCGCGTAATCAGGTTCTGGGTTTCCGGGTATTTGGCACAGGTGCGCGTCAGTTGTTCACCGACCGCCTGCAGCAACTGGTCAGTGCGCTGCCCGCCCAAGCGCTGATTGAGCCCAGCCAGGTCCTTGACCCGCAGCAGCAGCAAATAGCCTGAACTGGCCTGCTCGGCATTGCTTACGCGGGCATTGAGCTGCATCTCGAAATAACGCCGGTTGGCCAGCCCCGTGAGGTTGTCCTGGTAGGATTCGGCACGCAGTTTTTCGCTGCGCTCGGCCTGTTCCTGAAACAACGCCTTGAGCTTTTCCACCATCTGATTCATCGCCTGCACCACCCGTCGCAGCTCGGGGGTGCGCGGCAGCTCGGGCAGGCTGAGGAACTCGCGCCGGGCAATGGCGTGCGACTGCTTGACCATGTAGTCCAGCGGCTTGAGCTGGCGGCGCAACAACAACGCCCCCAACACCGCACTGACCGCCCCACACAGCAGCAACCAGCCCAGGCTACCCAAGGCGCTCTGCCAAAGCTTGGCCACGGCGAACATCGGATGGCTGACCACCTCGACCCTGGCCGCCTGCTCCCAGCCACGACTGACCAAGGCATCGCCACCCGCCGGCTCCAGGCCTATCAGGCGCACGAACCACTGTGGCACCGTGCTGACGTCAGGCGCCCCGCTGCGCTCGACGATGGCCGTGTCGGTCTTGAGGTCCACCACTCGGATGCTCGCGTAATAACCGCTGTCGAAGATCGAGCTGACCAACAGCTCAACCATCGCCGGGTCGTCGATGTTCGGCGTCAGTGACAACGCCAGGGCCGTGGCCGCATCCTGGGCGTGCGAACGAAGTTGATTGACGTACTGGGTCCGCGAGCTTTCCAGGCTGACCATGAAGCTGCCGGTAAAGGCCACCACCAGAAACAGGCAGATAGCGATCAACAACTGTTTGAACAAAGACATCCGCGTGCATGCTCCTAGTGAGTCGTCTCGGCCGGAAATCCTTCGGCCTGCATTTTCTTCAACACATCCTGCCAACGGGACAGGCGCTTGGTGTCGCCAACCTTTTGGTTACCCTTGCCTGACAGCCATAGCCCTTCGGCATTGAAGGAGTAGACCGGCAGCAGGTCGGTACGCTGACTGGCGGGCAAAATCGTGTCGACCAGGCTGTCGAGTACCAACGGCATGGCGTCGGGACTGGCGTAATAAGTCAGGACCATGTGCGCACGGTTCTGGCGCAGGGCCTTGACGTAGGTAATACGCAACTTGTCACTGGATACCCCTAGGTGACGCAGGCTGAAGTACTTGGCAATGGCATAGTCCTCGCAGTCGCCGGCGCCCTTCCACAACCCTTCAATCGGTGTTTCCCAGTAATCCACCTGACGCCACAGGTCGATATCCTCCACATAACGCATCTGCTTGTTGAAGAACAGGTTCACGACCTTGAGCTGCTCCAGCTCCGGTGTTTGCTTTTGGGTGGCCAGTAGATGCTGCCAGGCGTCGATCCGCTGCTTGCCGTCCCCCAATGGACCATATAACGCTTCAGCGCGCCGACTGATCAGCGAGAAGTCCCAGTCGGCCTGCAAGGCACCCAGCATGACGATGCCAATCAGCAGTGCCGAGCACAGCCAACGCAAGGTCCGAGGGAAAGCAAAACGTGCCAGCAATGCAGTGATTCCGAAGGGCGACGGACAATCGATGGATGGTGCAGCCTGGACTGGCAAAAGACAATGGCACACTGCAATCAGCCCCCCCGCGAGCTAAACTTATCAGGCGTTCACAGAGTAAACGCGAGGTGTTTATTCACAGTAGGAGTGAGCCGCATAAATCGTCCGGGAAAGGCGCTGTCGCAGCCGTTTGACAAGCCATTATCCAGCCACTAGTGTGCATTGGATCCAATTTATTGCCGTCGGAGACCGCTGTCGTGGCGCAAAAGCCCAACCCTCTCAGTAGCATTACGGTCAGCGGCCCCATCCCCGCGCATTTGGCGCGCGCGGTAATTGAAGAAACATTGCGCTCGGCCATTCTCGATGGTCGCCTGCCCTGCGGCATGGCCCTGCGCCAACAAGACCTGGCAGACCTGTTTGGCGTCAGTCGCATGCCGGTGCGCGAAGCCTTGCGCCAACTGGAAGCGCAATCATTGCTGCATGTGGTTGCCCACAAAGGCGCGGTAGTGGCACCGCTGGTCGAAGGGGATGCCGCCGAGACCTATGCACTGCGCATCCTGCTGGAGTGCGAGGCGTTGCGACTGTCGATCCCATTGCTCGATGAAGAGGATTTCGCTGAAGCCGCCAGGCACATCGACTGCCTGGACAAGGAGACGGACTATGCCGAAATCGGTCGCCTCAATCGTCTATTTCATATGGCCCTGTATCGCAAAGCGCCCAATCGCAGGCTGTTGAGCCTGATCGAAACAGGACTGTGGGAGGAAGAACGCTTCCTGCGTTTCAACCTTGGCGCCATGGGCCTGGGCAAACTCACTCAGGACGATCACCGCGAGCTGCTGCGCATCGCACAAGCCCGTGACATCGACTTGTGCGTCGCGAAGCTGACACATCACCTGAACCGTGCTGTTGAGGTCATCACACGCTACCTCAACAGCCTTGAGCCGGCAGGACAGAAATCCGTCAAATCTTGAAGCTGTCCACCAACTGCTTCAGGCGCCCGGCCTGCAGAGACAGTGCGTCGCAATCCTTGAGGGTTTCGTTGAGATTGGCCACCCCTTGCTGGTTCAGCAGGTTGATCTGATTGATGTCGACGTTGAGGGTTTCGACCACGGCGGTCTGCTCTTCGGTCGCGGCGGCAACCGACTGGTTCATGCCGTCGATCTCAGTGATGCGCTGAGTGACGCTGACCAGCCGCTCACCTGCCTGATTCGCCACTTCGACGCTTTGCTCGCTGGAAGCCTGGCTGGCATTCATGGTCGACACCGCTTCGCGCGAACCCACCTGCAGCGAGGTAATCATCTTGTGGATTTCCTCCGCCGACTCCTGGGTGCGATGGGCGAGGTTACGTACCTCGTCTGCCACCACGGCAAAACCACGCCCGGCCTCCCCGGCTCGTGCCGCCTCAATCGCTGCGTTGAGGGCCAGCAGGTTGGTCTGCTGGGAGATGCCCTTGATCACGTCGAGGATATGCCCGATGTTGTCGGTGCTGGCGTTGAGGGTCTCGATCTGCGTGCAAGACAGGCTGATCTTCTGCGACAACTCGGTCATCGCCCGTATGGTCTGCTCCACCACCTGCCGCCCATCATCTGCCTGGTCGCTGGCACCGCTGGCGTGTTGCGAGGCATCGGCGGCGTTACGGGCGATTTCCTGGGTGGCAGCGCCCAGCTCATTGATAGCCGCGGCGACACTGTTGGTCCGCGCGCTTTGCTCATCAGAGCCGACCAGCGAGGCGTTAGACGATGCCATCACCCGTTGTGACAGATCATGCACCTGCCGCGTGGCGGATGAGACTTCACTGATCGAGGCGTGAATACGCTCTACGAACTGGTTGAAAGCACCGCCTAACTCACCGAACTCGTCTTTGCTTTGCACCGCAAGGCGCCGGGTCAGATCGCCCTCACCCTGAGCAATATCCTGCATGGCGCGGCCCATGGTGGTCAGCGGCCGCATAAGTACCTGAATCAACAGGCTGAGCAGCACGGCAATCGCGCTCACGGCGACAAACATGGCAATCAATGCTGAGGTACGGAATTGTCCTAACGCAGCGTAGGCCTTGTCCCGATCGATCGACAGGCCGATGTACCACTTCGCATTGGGCAAGCCGTTGACCGGGGTAAAGGACAGAATCCGCTCTTGCTGATTGAGTCGCACGTCCTGAGTGCCCTGGCCGATCTGCACATTGGCACCCGGGTAAATGTCCTTAAGATTTTTCATCACTTGGGCTTTATCCGGGCTGACGATCACCTGGCCGTCTGCACTGACCAAAAATGCATGGCCGATGCCGCCAAAATCTACCGCATTGATGATGTTGACCAGGGTCTCCAGACTCAAATCACCACCCACCACGCCGAGCAATTCGCCGTGTTTTTTCACTGGCATGGCGATGGTCACTACCAACCCGCCTACAGCCGCCATGTAAGGTGGGGTGAGCATGGTGCGATCGGCAGCGACGGCCTGCTTGTACCAGGGACGCTGGCGAGGATCGTAGCCATCAGGCATTTTTGCGTCGGGGCGCTGGGTGAATGCACCGTTGACCTGACCCACGTAAGTGAACTGAAAGTTCGAGGTGAAGGCGGATTGGTCGACCAGCCCTGGCAGATCAGCACTGGCGCCCTGGTGAGCGACGTTCTGCGCCAGGCTTTCGAGTACCAGAATGCGCCCGCTGAGCCAGTTCTGCACGCTACTGGCGGTCAGTGCGCCCGCCTGCTGGACCGAGGAATCCAGGTTCTGCTGGATGGTCTTGCGCTGCAGGTAATCGTTGTACAAGGTGAACAAGGCAAATGCCAAGACCACTACGCCTGAAGCGGCCAGGAGGATTTTATGGCTGAACTTGAGATTCATGTCAGGGGACTTCTCATGCAAAGAGTAGGGATGCGTTCCGAATGAGCTCATAGGCCGCTCTGGGGCTGCTCTACTTTGGTGCGCGCATGTCTCCCACAGTCTTTCGGCACCAACCCGGGAAAACTTAGGCTTTTGTGTTGGGATCTATGCAATCTTTGAAAACCCCTTGGATCGCTGCGCTAGAGCGCTCGACAGGGTTCTTCTTGGAGGGTGGGGAAATTTTCGGCCTTGAAACGACAAAACCCCTGTCTGCAATGCAGATAGGGGTTTCGGAATTTAATCTTGACGATGACCTACTCTCACATGGGGAAACCCCACACTACCATCGGCGATGCATCGTTTCACTGCTGAGTTCGGGATGGGATCAGGTGGTTCCAATGCTCTATGGTCGTCAAGAAATTCTGTGACTGATCCGTTGTGAAACAACGTGCCAGTAAAATTGGTGACTTCTACTAAAACAAAACCCCTACCTGCATTCGCAGATAGGGGTTTCGGAATTTAATCTTGAC
>NZ_JALJRO010000040.1:0-12801 GCF_024519635.1 Pseudomonas sp. Pse1 | reverse complement strand
TGGTGGGTGTGCAGGTGATCAGCCTGGATCAGGCGCCTGAGGGGTATGGCGAGTTTGACGCGGGAGTGCCGAAGAAATTCGTCATAGATCCGCATAAAACCTTTAGTGCAGCCTGATTTTTAACTGGCTCCCGGGCGTGGCGGCGAAATGCCGCTGCGTCGTGCTCATAGTGGCCTATCACCCCCCCTGAGTTATGCCATCCGTGTCAGCTATTCGCTGGCTCTGAATCTATACCTCAGACCCGCAAATCCCACTCGTCGAAGACATCTGCGCACTACCGAAAGATAGGACCCATTCGCCTTCAGGCAACGCAAGCTGAGGCTAATTTGTGCCCTCAAGAGACGAAGAAATGAAAACAAAAATAAAATCGATCGCACTGCTGGCCTGCCTTTTCGCAGCAATGGCCATTTTACTAATCTCACCTGCTCCCCGCTCTTATACCCCCCAGGTGCCTAGCGCCTGTCAGATAGCCAATGCACCGTGCAATCTGCCGCAAGGGTTTCGAGGATGGCCCTGAATTCCTGAGCTTGCGATTGACGTATTACTCAAACTAACTGTTTCTCTGGGAGGGATGCCACAGGCGAATGGCACTACTGCGCTTCTGGCATCAGACTAATCGATGATTTTCACTATCGCTCATATACAGGCGCTTTCCGCGGTGCGATTTGAAGCCGCAGATCGAGAATTGCTCGTGGAGTTCGCTCCCTCACACCCGGGTAACCAGCGACGGACACTTCAAATCCGATTTGCTAGTGATGCTGCACGTCAGTTGATCAAGGCCATCTTGGCGTTTGAGTCGGAATGAGTTCACCCATCGCGAACGCCACTTATCAAGTAAATGTCAGGGGACGGACCTGGTTTTTTTAAAGGGTTCTCCATTTCCGAGCCACCTTGCTTTGATGCTTTGTCGCGACAATCGAAAACAACGAGATGGAAGCCATATGCAAAACGAAGCCTGGGTAATCGCTGAACCCTCAAGGGGTGAATACAACCCTGAGTGTCTGCGCTGGGAAAGAAGACCCATTGCGCAGCCTGGCGATGGTGAAGTCTTGGTAAAGACCCTACTGATCTCCCTGGATCCCACCAGCCGTAACTGGTTGAAGCTTGAACCCAGCTCCAGTTATCTGCCTCTCGCGATAGGCAGTGTAATGATTGGCCAGGCTATAGGAGTAGTTGAGGCGTCTCGCTCAACGGATTTCGCCCCCGGCGATCTGGTCAAAGGCATGTGGGGTTGGGAGCGATACTCCATTGCACAACCGATGCTTATCGAGCGTTTTACCAGTGGGTCCCATATACCCCTGGAGGCGCACCTTTCGATTTTTTCGCATGTGGGTCGCGCTGCAGCCATTGGACTTTTTGAGATTGGGCAAGCAAGTCCAAATGATGTGGTGGTTGTATCAGGAGCGGCGGGTGCAACTGGATCCATTGCCGCACAAATGGCAAAAGCACAGGGCAACCGAGTCATTGGCATCGCCGGCGGCCCAGAGAAATGCAGGCTATTGATCAGCGAGTTTGGCCTGGACGGCGCAATCGATTACAAGCACGAAGACGTGGCAGTTGCTTTGTCTCAGCTTTGCCCCGAGGGCATCGACGTCTACTTCGATAATGTCGGTGGCCCGATTCTTGACGCCGTACTTTCCAATATGGCAGTTGGTTGCCGAATTGCAGTGTGTGGGGCTATGTCGCAGTACGACTTGGCTGACCCGATACACGCCTATGGATGTGAAAATCTGCCACAGATATTGTTCAGGAGAGCCCATATTCAAGGTTTCGTCGTGCCAGACTTTTCATCTCGAATGGGTGAATTCGACGCGATCCTCAAACATTTTTACGAGCGCGGAAAAATTCAGCATCGCGCCCATATTGTGGAAGGACTGGAGTTGGCTCCAGAAGCTTTGAAACATGTTTTCAAAGGTAGCAACAATGGCAAACTCATGGTTAGGGTTGCTTGTATCTAGACACGTGCCTTTGCGCCGCGATTGGGCTTTAGCTGGATACGTCAGTTCCCATGGAACTGACGTCGGCGATCGATAGTAAATCTGCTCTCCCGGCTCCAGCCCCCTTTTGTACATTTCAACATGGGGCGACACCATCGGGCCGACTGAGGGAACATCAATAACTGAAATCATGCCCCAACTCCTTCTGCATCCACTCCAGAAAGCGCCGCACTCGGGGAAAGTTCGAATGGGCGCGGGGAAACACCAGGTGGTGGGCGGTGATCGGTGAGCTCAATGCCGGTGCGACCTCGACCAAGGCACCGCGCTCGAGGTAATCCTGGGCCAGCAAGGTGCTTTCCAGGGCGAAACCCAGGCCGTGATGGGCTGCTTCCAGCGTCATGTAGGAACGGTCGAAGCTCAGGGTATAGGGCTTTTCCGGGCGCGACACACCGTGTTGGGCAAACAGCTGCGGCCACTTGATCAGGGTCGCTTCCGACAGGATCAATTGGCTGTCGAGCAAATCCGCTGCGGTGCGGATCGGACGCTTTTCCAGGAGCCTGGGCGAGGCACGGTCTACGGCCTGGGCGCTGGCATGTTCTTCATCGGTTACTTCCTCTGCGAAGTGCCGAGCAACATCATCCTGCACAAGGTCGGCGCACGGGTCTGGATCGCCCGCATCATGATCACCTGGGGCATCGTCTCCGCCCTGTTCGCCTTCGTCGAAACCGCCTGGCAGTTCTATGCCCTGCGCTTTCTGCTGGGCATCGCCGAAGCCGGCCTGGCGCCGGGCCTGTTGCTGTACCTGACCTATTGGTTCCCGTCCTATCGCCGTGCCCGCATGACCGTGTTGTGGTTCATCGCCATTCCGCTGTCGGGCATGGTCGGTGGCCCGCTCTCCGGCTGGATCATGAACCACTTCGCCGGCATGCATGGCTGGGCCGGCTGGCAGTGGATGTTCGTCCTCGAGGCCGTGTCGACGGTGCTGGTCGGCCTGCTGGTGCTGAGCTATCTCAAGGACGGCGTGCATCAGGCCAACTGGCTCAACGACGAAGAAAAGCAACTGATCACTCGGGAACTGGCCGAGGACAATCAGCAGAAAGTCACCCATGCCTCCGTCGGCGAGTTCATCCGTGATCGCCGTCTGTGGTTGCTGGCCGCCATCTACTTCTGCGTGGTGATGGGTCAGTACGCAATCACCTTCTGGCTGCCGACACTGGTGCGCAACGCCGGGGTTGCCGACCCACTGCACATCGGCTTCCTCACCAGCCTGCCTTACCTCTGCGCGATCGTGGCGATGCTGCTGGTCGGTCGCAGTGGCGATAAACATCGTGAACGGCGTTGGCATCTGATCGTGCCGATGATCGCCGGCGCTGTCGGCCTGAGTCTGGCGGCGTTGATGGGGGGCAATGTGACCCTGTCGATCCTCAGTCTGTGCCTGGCGGCCTCCGGCATCCTGTCCGCGACCTCACTGTTCTGGATGCTGCCCACCACGCTGCTGGGTGGCGTTTCCGCCGCCGCCGGAATCGCGGCCGTCAACAGCTTCGCCAACCTGGCCGGCTTCTGCTCGCCCTACCTGATTGGCTGGATCACCACACTGACCGGCTCCAGCGCCATCGGCATGTACCTGATCACCGGCGTGCTGGTGGCCGGCGCCCTGCTGGTGCTGCGCATCCCCGCCGCCCTGGTCAATCGTTGAGTTAACGGAGTTTCATCATGACAAATAATCCTTCACCTGCTTCAACCACGACGCTGGTTGAACGCGCACACAACATTCGTCGCCACGCGCTGCGCATGGGCCAGGTCCAGGGCCAGGGCTATGTCGGCCAGGCCCTCGGTGCAGCCGACCTGTTGGCAGTCTCCTACTTCCATGCGCTGAATCATCAGCCGCAGGACCCGGAATGGGAGGCGCGCGATCGCTTCTACCTCTCCATCGGGCACTACGCGATTGCGCTGTACGCGGCCCTGATCGAAGCCGAGATCATCCCGCTCGATGAGCTGGAAACCTACGGTTCGGACGACAGCCGCCTGCCGATGTCGGGCATGGCCGCCTACACCCCGGGCATGGAAATCACCGGGGGTTCGCTGGGCCAGGGCCTGGGCATTGCGGTCGGTGCCTGCCTGGGGCTCAAGCGCAAAGGCTCGGCCTCCTTCGTCTACAACCTACTGTCGGACGGCGAACTGAATGAAGGCTCGACCTGGGAAGCGGTGATGTCGGCGTCCCACTGGAAGCTCGACAACCTGATCGCCATCGTCGACGTCAACAATCAGCAAGCCGATGGCTACTCCAGTGAAATCCTCTCGTTCGAGCCGATTGTCGATCGCTGGCAAGCCTTTGGCTGGTTCACCCAGCGCGTGGATGGCAACGACATCGATGCACTGGTCACGGCATTCGATGCCGCCCGCCACCATCCCGACGCCCAGCCACGGGTGATCATCTGCGACACGAAAATGGGTAAAGGTGTGCCCTTCCTGGAGAACCGCGAGAAAAACCACTTCATCCGCGTGGAAGAACATGAGTGGGACCTGGCACTGAACAACCTTGAACAAGGAAAAAACCAATGAGCAACGCCGCCAACACTTCGACTAGCGAACCGGGCAAGAAGCGCCTGACCACCTCGGCGATGATTGCGTCCATTGCCTGCGAAGGCCAGGCCACCCGATCCGCACCTTTCGGCCACGCCCTGGCGGCGCTGGCCGAACAACGCGCCGACATTGTCGGGCTGTCCGCCGACCTGTCCAAGTACACCGACCTGCACATCTTCGCCAAGGCCCATCCGGACCGCTTCTATCAAATGGGCATGGCCGAACAGTTGCTGATGAGCGCCGCCGCCGGCATGGCCCGTGAAGGCTTCGTGCCCTTCGCCACCACCTACGCCGTGTTCGCTTCGCGCCGCGCCTATGACTTCATCTGCATGGCGATTGCCGAGGAAAACCTCAACGTCAAAATCGTCTGCGGCCTGCCCGGCCTCACCACCGGGTACGGCCCCAGCCACCAGGCCACGGACGACCTGGCGATCTTCCGCGCCATGCCCAACCTGATGATCGTCGATCCGTGCGATGCCCTGGAAATCGAGCAGGCCGTACCCGCCATCGCCGCCCACCAGGGGCCGGTCTACATGCGCCTGCTGCGCGGCAACGTGCCGCTGGTGCTGGACGAATACGGCTACCAGTTCGAAATCGGCAAGGCCAAGACCCTGCGCACCGGCAACGATGTGCTGATCATCTCCACCGGCCTGATGACCATGCGCTCGCTGGAAGCGGCCAAGGCCCTGAAAGCTGACGGCGTGGATGTCGCGGTGCTGCACGTACCGACCATCAAGCCGCTGGATGAACAGACCATTCTGGCGGAGGCTCGCAAGTCCGGGCGCCTGGTAGTCACTGCAGAAAACAGCTCGATCATTGGCGGCTTGGGTGAGGCGGTTGCCGGGTTGTTGCTGCGCAACGGTGTGACGCCGACGTTCAGGCAGATTGCATTGCCCGACGCGTTCCTCGACGCCGGCGCCCTGCCGACCTTGCATGATCGTTACGGGATTTCGACTCAGGCGGTGTGCGCGCAGATCAAAGCCTGGTTGTAGCTGGGCGGGTCCGGCACCTGGAAACGGGTGCCGAAGCCGTGACACTGGTGCGGCCGTCGAGTGCCAGCGCGACAGCCTGATCAATTTATGAACAAAACATTGCAGCCCCCGTAATCCGTGGCCTCTGGGCAATTATCCACAGATCTACCCACGCTAATTGTGGATAGCTTTGGTGTGTTTAGGCGCACTCCTGTGAGTGCCTGTCCAATAAGTGAAGGTCGAGACATGCGTGCCTTCACTATTCCCTGGGTGAAATTGCGCTCACGGTTGTTGACGGTTTTGAACTTGCTGCCATCGATGGCGATGATCGATTGGGAGAAGAAATTGAGGTTGCGACAAAGAACTACGAACTGGCGGCATACGCTGCGAATGGCTTTGCCGTAGATATAGATCTTCAGCAACACCGCTGGGTGGTAGGCCGGACGACCCGTTGCGGCAGGATCGACGCCCTCAAAACCCAGTGCGCCCAGGTCGAGCTCACCGACGAAAACATCGACCACACGCACTGGATTTTCTTCGGCTACGTAATCTTCCGAATGATCACACAACTTGCTTAGTTTGTGAGTGAAATGGTTAAGTCAATCGCACTAAGCGGCACATAAATCAGAGTTATAAAAGAATATAACTTTCGTGATTTGGCAGCAAATGCACAGACAGGAAGAATAATCATAATAACGTCAAAGGCACCCCACAGCGCTATCGGAGAGGATTTAAATAAAAGGATGTTTACGACAAATCCGAGAAAAAGATAAGTCGACAGCGATAACAGTGCATAACGGCCATCCTGTTCGAAGTAAACACGAAGGCCATCTTGCTCGTCCTCACTTCGGCTTGGCAGCAATAGGGCGGCAGAAACAAACAGTGAAAGCGCCAATAGAACGAGCAATAAAAACTCTGAAAATGAGTATGACTCCTTTACCTCAGGCAGTGCATTGACAGCCCACCAAAAATCCAGTTGTATCGTGAAAAGCATGATTGCCCAGACAAGTGCAACCCAATCGGGCGCCGCGGAACGGCGGATTCGGAAAACGGTCAACACACCAAGAAGTAGACGGGTGACAGACAGTCCCAACAACATCGAAAGAACCGTGGCAACGATAGGAAAGTTGCTCATGAAGCCTCCTGTCAGGTAACGATCAGGCTAGCGTAGCCCCGAAGTAGTCAAATAGAAATTTTAAACCGCAATTGCGCAGGCAATCACATCCACTGGATGCTGCTGTTAAAGAGCAAGGTCTGAGGCGCTCAGGCTCTTACTCGCCGAATCACGCAACGTAAATCCAGACGGATTCTGTCTTTCACCAATGGCCGCTCTTTTCGTTTTCGCGACAGCTCGTTGTTTCGCTGGCTGTTCAACGAAGTGCTGCGTCGCTGCATGGACGCCGGTCTGGTCAAGGGCGAAGGTTTTGCTGTGGGCGCGAGCGTCATCAAGGCGCACGCCAGTCGGCGACGTGGCGTACCCGGAAATGAATAGATCAACTGGAGCGATCCGTCGCTTAGTACTCGCGCCGTCCGTGAATACCTTGAAGCGCTGGATGAAGAAGCTTTGGCCGAAGCACTGCCCAAGCGCCTGTCGCTGACTGATCCGCTTTCTCGTTGGACCGCAGTGCCAGGAGGTCCGGGGTTCTTCGCGTACTCGACGAACTACCTGATTGATGTCGAGCATGGCGTGATCATGGATGTGGAACCGACGCCAGCTCATCGAACCGCCGAGGTCGGGAGCCTCTCGATCAGTGATTTTCAATGGAATGAAGAAGCGCAGGAATATCGTTGCCCCACGGGGCACGCCCTGCGTAGCGAGTAGCGGGCCTTCAGGAACCAGCGTTGTTCGCTCACCTCACAAGGGCCGCCGGCCACGGGATAGGTACACCCGGAATCAGCAAAAACCCTCAAATTAACCCACTGCCCAAGCTGCAAAGATCAACGCAGAACCCAAAAATCACCCAGCGTGGTGAACAGGTTCTGAAGTGACGGCCAACCTTGATGTCTTCCTCTCAACTTCTGATGCCTCTCTTGGGCATTGGACGCAACCATCGATTCACTGGGTGGCGGTAGCCATCATGATTCTGGGCAGTCTGCCATTCACCTTGTATGTCGCGTCATTGCGGGGTAATCGACGTGCGCTGATCAAGGATCACCAAGTCCGCGGATTCATTGGGTTCTTGCTCGTCACATCACTGGCTGTAGGCACCTGGCTGTATCTCCACAGCGATTACGGATGGTGGGATGCGTTTCGTATCGTGGCAGTTAATGTGACATCGGTTGTCACGACCACCGGAATTGCGGTTGGCGACTACACCTTGTGGGGCAGCTTCGCTGTCTTGCTGTTTTTCTATTTGACCTTTGTTGGTGGCTGCTCCGGCTCAACGGCAGGCGGTCTTAAAATCTTCCGTTTTCAGGTGGCTGCCGCTCTATTGGTCAGCAGCTTGAAGCAGTTGATCCATCCTCGAGCCGTGATTCAGAAGAAATACAACGGCCATCCCATCGACGAGGAGATCGTGCGCTCGCTGCTGACCTTCTCGTTTTTCTTCACCATCACCATTGCTGTCATCGCCTTGGGCCTGGCTCTCATTGGACTTGATTGGACAACAGCATTGAGCGGCGCCGCTACTGCGGTGTGTAACGTCGGGCCAGGGCTCAGCACGATCATTGGGCCGGCAGGTAATTTCTCAACATTACCGGATGCCGCCAAATGGCTACTGACCGTTGGAATGCTTCTAGGAAGGCTGGAAATCCTGACTGTGCTGGTACTGGTAACTCCCGTTTTCTGGAGATATTGATGATCGATGGTTGTATTTGTCGAGAGGCGGCTTCTGGCCGTTTCAGCCGGTTGCGACAGGATGAAATCGCTAAAACGGTCATTCACAAGATCCGTGACAAGGAGGTGTGTGAAGACACGCATAAGACCATCGATAACAAAGTAATCGGGTAGGTCATTGATTTCCGGTAGCCTGGGTCAAAACCTCATCAGCGCCAACATCTCTGATTCATCATTGCTCTTCCATAAGCCGTGCTTTGCTCTTCGTTAAAGCCAGACTCAACAGGACCGAAATCAATATGATGCCGCCGACTGTGGTCAGCGACCATTGGATCGGCACGTGCCACCACGGCGCGAGCAGCATCTTGCCGCCGATGAACACCAGTACGATGGCCAGGCCATATTTGAGCAAGTGAAAGCGGTCGGCCATGTCGGCAAGCAGAAAATACAGTGCGCGCAGGCCCATGATGGCGAAGATGTTGGAGGTGAACACGATGAAGGGGTCGGTGGTGACGGCGAAGATAGCCGGGATACTATCCACCGCGAACACCAGGTCACTGGCCTCGATCAGCACCAGCACGAGGAACATCGGCGTCGCCCAGCGCAGGCCGTTCTGGCGCACGAAGAAGCGCTCGCCGTGAAAGCCGTCGGTGATGCGAATATGGCTACGCAGCCAGCGTAGCAAAGGGTTCTTTTCGAGGTCTGGCTGCTGGTTGGCGAAGATCAGCATCTTGATGCCGGTGATGACGAGGAAAGCACCAAAGACATAGAGCAGCCAGGCAAACTCCCGCACCAGCCAGACACCGGCGAAAATCATACCGGCACGCATGACGATGGCGCCGAGCACGCCATAGAGCAGGACACGGCGCTGCAACTCTGGCGGCACGGCGAAGTAGCCGAAGATCATCACGAAAACGAACATGTTGTCGATCGACAGCGACTGTTCGATCAAGTAACCCGTCAGAAATTCGAGCGTTGTACGCTGGGCCACTTCGACGCCGAACATGCTGCGCAGATACCACCAGAGCAGGACGGCGAAGACCAGCGCCAAACTGATCCAGGCGATGACCCAGGCCAGCGCTTCGCGGACCGAAACACGATGCGCCTTACGTCCGCCGAAGACGAACAGATCGAGCGCCAGCATGGCAAGGACGAACACGACGAAGGCGGCCCACATCCAGGGTTGGCCGACGCTGATGGAGGTCATTGACTGTCTCCGCATGAAACAGAAATAGACTGGAGGAGTCATGTTAACGAGCCTTCTACATCAACAAAAATCGTTTATTCGTTGCGAACAGTTCGTTTTTTACGAAGTATTGGTTCAGGGCACGAGGCCCAGGCGAGGAGCATGGCCCGCCAACAATCCCGCCTCACTCGATCTCGATGAACGAACTGCTACACCCTTCGAAAAATCTGGAAACTGTTAAGCCGGTAATGCTGGCGTATACACGAGCACACGATCTTCGAGATGGTTTCGAAGCCCACGGGCCAATACGGTTTTTTCGACGTCTTTGCCTAACCGCACAAGATCATCGACAGACTGTTCGTGGCTGACGCGCACGACGTCCTGCTCAATGATCGGCCCCTCGTCGAGGTCTTCGGTCACGTAGTGGCAGGTCGCGCCGATCAGCTTTACTCCACGACGGGACGCCTGGTGATACGGCTTTGCAGCGATGAACGAGGGCAGGAAGCTGTGATGAATGTTGATCACTTTATGGCGGTATTTTTCACACAGGTTCTGCGGCAGGATCTGCATGTAACGAGCAAGAACGATGCAGTCCGCGCGGTACTCATCGATCAGTTGTTCGGTTTTGGCAAACCCTGCGGCCTTGTTGTCTTTGTCGACCGGTACGTATTCGAATGGAATGCCGTACCACTCAACCAGACTGCGCAAATCCTCATGGTTGGAGATCACACAGGCGATGTCACAGACCAGATCACCGGTCTTCCAGCGATCGAGCAGATCGGTCATGCAGTGCGAGCCTTTGCTGCACATCAGCACCACACGCTTGCGCTGGTCGCTGTCGACCAGACGCCAGTTCATCGACATCTCTTGTGCGAGCGGTTCGACTTTGCGTTTCAACACTTCGATGTCAAACGGCAGGGTCTCCGCGCGAACAACCATGCGACTGAAGAAACGATTGCTCTCTTCGTCAGAGAACTGCGAGGCTTCCTCAAGGCGTGTGCCCTGACTCATAAGCTGCGCATGCCTTGAGCCGGTCACCAAAGACACACCGAGGCATAGCCGCCATGTTGTGAAGCTGAGTCACGGAGGGACGGATGCAGCCGCCAATCTTGAGATCTACCACCTGCGGTGCCCAAGGGATGTGCAATTTGCCAACGTCGACGATGTACAACCGGGTGCCCCATAGCGCCTTAGCAGAGGCTTGAGCCGTGTGCTGGGAAACTCGCATGTCCGGGGGATGCGGGCAACCGCGTCTGACTACCCGACAATTAGATCCGGCCGTGAGCGTGTGGCCGTTCAAACTGCCCACTACCACCTATACTGCCGAAGCCGTGTCGTCGAGGTGGAGACAAGTCGTTTCAGCTAACTTCGGCCTTGCGTGCGCTGTCGCATGACAATGATGCTTGTGCAGTAAACCCAACCACTCTCAAACGGAAAGAGAACGTCGCATGAACATGAACAGGTTTTTGTTGGGAGCCACCACTTTACTGTTTGCCACCGCGGCCAGTGCTGATATTCCGCAGCTCAACTACGAGTGCCCGACCAATATCGCCGTGCACGCGGATAAGGGCGGGCCAGTGTTCATCAATGGCAAAGAGGCCAAACTGAAGAAGTTCAACGACAACGCCTATGAAGCCAGGGGCTCTGGCGTGGCGATTTCCCTCACGCGCAATCCAGATGAATCATGGGACGTATCCTATACCGGTAAAGGCGGGGCTAACGGGGTTTGCCAGCTAGCGACATCGGGCGCTGTGAGTGCCAATAGCAACAGTGGCACATCTGCCACCAGCAAGGCGGAGAAGGCCTGCCTGGCCGAGGTGGCGAAGAAAACCGGTGTGGCCGTCAGCAAACTTTCGGTGACCGACGTCATGACCGCCGAAGCAGGAATTGGCGTGACGATCAGCGTACCTGAGGCGGACGCGCCTTGGTCGTGCCTGTCCAGTGCCAGTGGCAAAGTCCAGGGCGCAAGTTACACCGGGTCTGAAGGCAACCTCTGATGCATCCAAGCGCCTCTTTCGCGCGCGGCCGGCAGACCCACAGGGCTTGGCCCGGCCGATCGCGCAACTCGGCTTGGCCTTAGTGCCCAGGGGGGATGGCGCCCAACAGGGCGATGATGAAGAGCGTCCAGTCGTTGAGTATATGAGCACCCGTGGAGACCCAGATGTTCTTCGTCATGATATAGGGCAGCAGCAGGACCAGCCGAGCGCTGCCGATAACGACGAACGCCTGCACCATGTTCCAATCATAGGTCGGCAGGTGCGCCGCGCCGAAGAGCAGGGCCGACAATAGCCAGGCACCGACGATCGTTCCCTTGCGTGACCAGTGCAACCGCGTGTTCAGGAACGTCATCAGTGCAAGGAATGGCAGGATCGTCAGCACCTCCTCGCCCAATAACTGCGGCAGCGTCTTGAGAAAGAACAGTAGGTGCTCGACGGGTGTTTGCGTCGCCATCCCTGCGAAAACCGGGTTTGAGTGCGTCCCCAGGGTCTTCATGACCACCAGGCCTATGACCATGGTGACCACGATATTGAGCAGCGCGAACAGTATCATCCATTTGATGTCGCGGCCCGTGACCCTGTGGAACAGTGCCATCCAATGTTGCGGAGTGATACATGCCAGCGTCGCCAGCGGAATGGCGAAGAACAGGATTGCGGGAATGAACTGCCCAATGTTTCCCGCAAACAATGGCAACGGCGCTATCAACACCAGGAACCCGGCCAGCACCCCAAACATCAGCAGCAGCCATTGTTTGCCTGAAAGGCCCACGGGCTTGCCGTTGTAGTAGGGGAAGTCGTCATCGAGGTACTCCAGGCAGTGGAAGCGCTCATCCGCCCCGGATTCGTCATGGTCTGTTGGCTGCTTGCAGTTATCCATAGGTGGCCTCCCTCCGACGTGAAGTACCAAAGGCATGGGAACTATTCCACGCCGCAGTTCACCGTAGCAGTGCTGGGCCGAGTCGCAAGGCATTTTCGGGCGGTGAGCAACGACACCGCTTCGGCGCCAATGGAGAGAATCCGCCAGATCGTCATAGGCGAAGGCGACCTGGCTCCCATCCGGTGAAATCGTCGGCTATCGCACCAGCATGGGGGCACCGGTGCTGGCTGGGAATTCGCCAGAAAGGCAGAGCTTCATAGTTGCGTCGCTCGGCAGACGATGGATCCTGAATTTGTCCATTGGCTTCGCTGCTGTAGTGAGTCACCGTGCGAATGGCTCGGGGTGGTACCGATCGGCTTGCCCTCGCGAAATTCGATGTAGTGACTGCTGCGTTAACCTTCACGCCAGCGATGGCTGCCGAACGTACGGTACAACCTGGTGACGTCACAAACGCGCATCCCGCTTGTGCAAAAC